>NZ_JBLWIS010000008.1:0-144403 GCF_048381675.1 Advenella sp. RU8 | reverse complement strand
TCAGGTCTAGCAAAAGAGTTAGGAATAGATAAAAGCGATATATCAGGATATTTAAAACAACTTGAAGAATTGAAATTTATTAAAATTTTTAATACAACCCCTCTTGTATTGCAGTTGTTAGAAGTTCCACAGGCACCCGTGTTTAACGATATTAAAGGGGTGTTGCTTTATGTTCATATGAACCCACAGCAATTTAATTTTCATAGAAATTTGAATAGAAAAACAGTATTCCTTGAAACTTTCAGGAAATATAACTCTCAAATTCTTGTTGAAAAAATGAAAAATGCAGAAGTTCCAGAAGATCACCCAAGCAATCCAACAACCGAAGAAATAGAAGACATTTTTGGTTTCAAACAATAATCCCCGAAAGGGGATTTTTTACGACCGCATATAAACAGAACAACAACAAGTCAACGGCTAGAAAAGCTCACCCTCCCCCTTTACCCCACCCACAGAGGGCTTGATTAGCAAGGGTTTAAGCTATGTCTTCCCACCCCCTCACCCCACCCCCTTAAATTCTCACCCCACCCCCAAGAGGGCTTGATTAACAAGGCTTCATGCTATGTCTTCCCACCCCTTTTTGTATGTTTGATAAAGAATGTTTGACAGATGCAGGATAAATACAATCATTCTTCCATTAAATACATATCAATCAATGAAGATATATTAAACACTATCAACCTAGAATTAAAATAATTTCCCTGCGACGAAAATTTTTCACAGTCCAAATACAAAAGCCACTCATTGAGTGGCTTTTTTGTTTTAGAAGGACCTGGGCGAGCCAGTCCAATTCACTACCGTGATCAAACTTCGGAAACTTACTTCCATTGATCGTCAATAATTTCTTCTTGTTTCGCTTCTGGCTGACAGTTTAATTCAACCAAGTCAATCATAGTAGCTTCAATCTCTTTTCCATAATTATTAGATAGTTGAAGTAATTTTTCATAAACCTCTTCCCCAAGCACCTTCTTTAAAATTGTAAGTTTCTGCTTCTTTTCTTTTTCAATAAAAGTATCAACAGCATTTCTTACCACCAAAGACATATTTGAACCATTGGGCTCTACATGTTCCTTGTTCAAATATTCAATTTGGTCAAACCTCAAAAATACTGAAATCTTTGTGTGCTCTTTTTCAAATTTACTCTTAACCTTGCTAATTTTTTCTTGTTCTAAATTTTCCATAAATTCTCCTTGTTATTAACTTATGGTAGCAACTCAAAATAAGTAGGCAAGAGGTCGAGGCTATCGAATCGGATTTAATCGGACTGGTCTTGTGTCTTCGACACCTTTCAAATTATCTAAAAAATCAATCGGATTAAATAAGACAAACAACATAAAGACAAATCAGATTAAATCATACGGGCTTTTTATCTTCGACTCTCAAAGAGGATTAAATCAGACCACCCTAAAAGCCTATCTTATCCAATCGGATTATCAACCACTTTTTTTAAATTAAATCCTCTTTGTTTTGTCTTCTCAAATCAGCTATCGACATTTTTAACGGCTATTTACAATCAAAAATAAAACCCTATGATTAAAACAAGGATAAAAATTTAATTCAAGCAAGGCTACTAGCTGATACGGGCTAAAATAATTTTCAATTATTTTTCCCTTTCAGTTAGACTTTTCTGGGGTTCCCCCAGTCCCCTTTTAAGGAATTAATAAAAAGAAGAAGAGATTAAATCGGAGGCAAATTATGGAAGATAAAAATAAGAACAAGGTTCAGCCAAAAATAAAGTCAGGTAGAACTAACGACGATCACACTTACAAAAGAACTTACAGTTTAGATATTAAATTAAGCCCATACGAGAAGGAACTAATTGAAAATAAATATGATCAAGCAGGCTTCAATTCAATGTCTTCTTATGTCAGACATTGTATTTTTGACGGGACAGAAGAAAGAATTGATAATTTTTTGAGTGAACGATTTAACTTCAAAATCTTACAGCAACCATTTTTGACCGAGCTAAATCGAATCGGCACCAATGCCAACCAGTTAGCCAGAAAGATCAATTCAAATAAATTTATCACCAAAGAAGACAAAGTTTTTCTCAACAATCAACTTGATCTATTTATTGGCGACATGAAGGCAATTAAAGATTTGATTGAATCACAAACTGAAAGTCATAAAAAATAAGAAGGTATTTTTATGGCTGTAATGAGTTTCAACAAATCTTCTAAATCAATAATGAGTGCTGTAAATTATTTTGAGTCTGATAAAGATCACACCAACACCATTAGAAAATTTAAGCCTATCCCAGTTTTTGGGGATAGAGATCGCATTGAGAAACTTGAAAAGTTAGCCAGAGAATCAGGCATTGAAAACACACACACTTCTTTAACAATTTCTTTTCGTGATAATGAATTCTCTGAATTTAAAAATTCAGATGGTTCCTATGATCAAGAAAAATTAATCCCAGCAATGAAAGAAATTATTAAAGATTTTCGTGAAACTTGGTTTCCTGGAATGAAGAACGATGAAAATTTTGCCGACTTCTGGAATATTCACACTGACAAAGGAAACATTGAATTAAATTGTGCTTTCTTAAAAATGGAATTAACCACAGGGAAGGCATTCAATCCGTTTCCACCAGGTGAGCTTAACAAGGATATGAGGGATTGCTATGTTGATCTCCTCAATGACAAATTTGGATTTGATAGAGTGATAAGAAATCCATTTTCAATTTCTCATAATGATATGGAATTGAAAGACATACAAAATCCAAGCGAAACAGCCAAAAGATTTAAAGAGGTTGTTAAGCCAAAAAAGAATGAAATCCAAAAATTTCTAACCAGTCAAATTCTTGACCATAAAATTAATTCAAGAGAAGAATTGATTGAAACTTTACAGCAACATGGTGAAGTCAAATTTCTGGACAAAGAAGAAGATAAAACAAGATATAACTATATTTCATTTATCCCAGAAGGATCAGAAAAAGCTATTCGTCTTGATGGTCCTATGTTTAAGAAAAATGTAGATTTTAATGAATTAAGAACCGAGTACAAAAACAATGTAGCAATGGAGAAAAATGATTCATTGAAGCAGTTATCAAATGAAGAAAGAACTTCAAAAGTTGAGAAGTTGAACAAGCACAAAGAAATTCAGAAGGGTTTTACTGAAAAATTAAAAGGTTCAGGTGTAAAAAAAATCAAGAAGAACACTGGTAGAAAATATTTACCCAAGAGTAAGCAGTCCAAGATTGTAAAAAATATCAAGAATAAAAATTCTAATGATAGTCAAGTTAAGCAACAACCCAAACAACCACAATCAGCAGAAGAACAACCTGACTATGTAAAAATTAACACAGAGAAAAGAATCAAAGAAGAAAAGGTTTCTTTAAAAACTGATGAAGCTCAGGTCAAACAGGATAATAAAGATCAGGTTAAAAGCAAACCTACTGATCCTATAATAATTAAAAACAGCGACAACAAAGAATCCAAGTCGGAAAGCTCCAAACCTTCAATATCTGCTTTTAGCCAAGTAGCTACAAACTCAAATGCTTCATTGTTGACGGTTCAGATCAATCAAGTCTTATTTTCAAAATTAAGTCTTGAATTACAAATCGGCAGTTTGAGCATTTACAAAGAATCCGATATTAAGAAAATTTTTGAACTTAAACAAAAAATTGCTGAACTAGAACAGCAGATCGCTACCTTAAAAGCGAAACAAGAACAAGCAATTGAAGCAGAGCTTATAAACCAAAATGCCAACAGGTTTAAAAATAGCAATAGCTCTATGAAATTGAGAGTTTGATTCCTACTTCATTTCTATGAATGGATCATTCACAGAAATAAAGCAGGCCCATTTAAAACCACCCATAGAAACGATTTAAACGGTCATAGAGCCGTTTTCCCCGTAGGGTGAGGGTCTATCTATGGACCAGCTCGTCTGGGTCCTTCTAACTCGTGAGGTCCTTGGGGACCGGCACCAGCCAAGGGGACATGCACAGTGAAAAAATTCACCAATTGAAAAGCCAATAAAAAAGAGCCAATAAAATTGGCTCCTTATAGATCAAAGACTTAGCTTTGTTTTGTTGCGATAAAACTACATAACTAGTCTTATAGACACCAAAAACAGCCACCGCCAAGCACCGCAATTTCATTGCTAACATTATTCATGAAAACCTCTTGTTCATTTCAAACTACGAATCCAGCGTGCAAGCGTCAAAGCATCTTCCTCGCTGATTTGAGGTTGGGCAGGCATGGGAATGACACCCCACCGGCCACGCCCCCCTGTGCGAATGGCCTGCGCCAAATACGTAACAATCTCATCACTGGCGTCTTTATAGCGCTCGGCAATAGCCTTGAAATGCGGCCCCACCCTTGGCTTGTCAATTTGGTGACACCCCAGACATACTTTGTCCCGGGCCAGCTTTACCGCTTCCTCTTGCGAGGAAGCATAAACGGCCGGTGCCATGCAAAGCATCAATAACAAACCCAATTTACCAACCGAACGCAACATATCCAACCCAAGCATGATTAATATTTAAACGATTCAATGACTCCGCACTGAAACTTCCCGAATATTAGCGACTACACTTTATACTTCTTTACCTGCGATAATACTATTGTATCCAGAAAATTACCTGGACCAATTATTTATCACCCACACACAACAGAACCGAACACATGATCCCCTTTCCTGAAATCAATCCTGTTGCCATAGAAATTGGCCCATTAAAAGTACATTGGTACGGACTGATGTACCTGCTTGCCTTTGCCCTAGTATGGATACTGGGCAGATACCGCATTAAAAAAGGCATGATCGACCTGACCCAACAACGGTTTGAGGACCTGATTTTTTACGGTGTATTGGGCGTCATTGCCGGCGGCCGGCTTGGCTACATCCTGTTTTACCAACCTTCCTTCTACCTGTCACATCCACTGGAAATCTTCTCGGTCTGGGACGGTGGCATGTCTTTTCATGGGGGACTTATTGGCGTCTTGCTAGCCATGTATCTGTTCGGACGCAAAGAAGGCAAAACCTTTTTCGAAGTCGCCGATTTCATTGCCCCGTTGGTACCGCTCGGACTGGCCTGCGGACGCTTGGGCAACTTCATCAACGGCGAACTCTGGGGACGTCCTGCCGATGTTCCCTGGGCCATGATTTTTCCGGGTGCCGGCAATATTCCGCGCCACCCCTCACAACTTTACCAAATGCTGCTTGAAGGTATCCTGCTGTTTATCATACTGTGGTTTTTTTCAAGCAAGAAAAGGCCTGTCGGGCAAGTCAGTGCGGTTTTCCTGATGGGCTATGGCGTATTCCGCTTCATCGCCGAGTACACCCGTGAACCGGACAGTTATCTGGGCATACTGGCGCTAGGTTTTAGCATGGGGCAGTGGCTGTCGATTCCCATGATCTTGGCCGGCATCTGGCTGTATGCAAACAGCACCAGAAAGCCAGTTAATTCATAAGCACCCAACATAAGTACCCAGTCAACAAAAAAGCGGATCTTTTTCAAGATCCGCTTTTTACATTAAATGCCCCGCATGTACCGTCTAGGCCGGCACCTCGAACCCTAAAGTTCAAGATTGGTCACCATCAATAAAGCTTCGGGTTCGTCTGACAAGAGACGCTCACACCTACTTCATAATCCGATAACCTGATGCCATAAGCATAGGTAAGAGATGATAAGCCAAGTCACGAATACCGCAGGGACAACCTTTCGTGTAAATTTATAATACACTAAAACCTGTTTTACAGCCTGATTTTTACAAGCTTTTTAACTCATTAATTCCGTCATCAAGCAAAGCATTGAGTTCATCAATTTTTTTCTTGAAGTCACCGTATTGTACACCAGCAAATGGCCCATCAACAGCCCTGACAGACAAAAGATCGGAGGCCATTTGTATGCACGCCATAATCGCTATGCGCTCATTGCTGACCGAAGCATTACCCGACCCTTTGATCTTGAGCATGAGTTGGTCAGCATGCTTGACGGCTTCGACCAACTTCTGCCTTTCTTCAGAAGCACAAGCAAGGGAAAGCTCACGTCCCAAAATTGATACGTTAATCCGTTCCATTATTTAGCTCCTTCAGCAACACTACCGGGCAAATTGGCCAGCACGTGCTCTACACGGTCGCGTGCTTTTAGGGCCGCTTCGCGAAAAGCTGCCAACTCACTTTGTGCCTTGGCCAAATCCGCCTGTAAAAGGGCAATTTCCCGTTGCGCGATTTCGAGCTCTGATTTTAACTGGACATTATCATGCTGCGCCTTGGCCCGGATTTCGCCGACTTCCTGCTCATGATTATCCAGACGCTGAATGATACTCTTGAACTCGTCTTCACGGGCCTGGAATTGATCGCGAAATGAATCACGGGCTTTTTCAGCCAATGACAAACGCGTTGACATGGACTCGCGCTCTGCCATTAAACGGCGTGATAATTGAACCACTTGCCCGACACGAGCAGCAACTTGATCTAAGTCTTGCAACATAGTGATATCGTATTCAATACAAAAGGCGCATTTACAGGTAAACGCACTGAATTAAAAATAAGGTGATCTTGATTTTACCCCGTAATCAAAACCACAAACCGGTTTTTTTAATATTAAGGTATATTAATCTTTCAAGACCCTTTTTTCATTTTGACATCAATAGGATTGCAATGCCATCAATTACCGAAAAATCTTACGAAACAAGCCCTTCCCTCAATGTGGCATTTATAGGTTTGGGCGTTATGGGTTTTCCAATGGCTGGCCACCTGGCCAAAGCCGGGTACAAGGTATGCGTATACAACCGCACCACTGCCAAAGCCGAAAGCTGGGCCGCTGAATTTGGCGGATCGTGGGCCCCCACCCCCGCCCAGGCAAGCAAAGAGGCAGATATTGTTTTTTGTTGCGTAGGTAATGATGATGACCTGCGCAGCGTTGTCCTTGGTGAAAATGGCGCTTTCAATGGCATGAAACCGGGTGCTGTTTTTGTTGATCACACTACCGCTTCCGCCAATGTAGCCCGCGAACTGTACCGGCTGGCCAAAGAAAAACAACTTGAATTTATTGATGCCCCGGTCTCTGGCGGTCAAGCGGGCGCAGTCAATGGCGTACTAACCGTAATGTGTGGTGGCGAACCGTCAGTTTTCAACAAAATCCAGGCTGCTGCAAAACCCTATTCACGTGCCATTACCCTTTTGGGCGAGCCTGGCGCCGGCCAATTGGCCAAAATGGTCAACCAGATCTGCATTGCCGGCCTGGTTCAGGGCCTTGCAGAAGCCATTGCCTTCGGAGAACGGGCAGGTCTTGACATGCATGCCGTACTGGATGTCATTGGCAAAGGCGCCGCCCAAAGCTGGCAAATGGATAACCGGGGCAAAACCATGATTGAAAACAAATTTGATTTTGGCTTTGCCGTTGACTGGATGCGCAAAGACCTGGGACTGGTGCTGGATGAAGCCAACCGTAATGGCGCACTGCTACCGGTAACCGCACTGGTAGACCAGTTTTATGCCGAAGTCCAGCAAAAAGGCGGCAAGCGCTGGGATACCTCCAGCCTTATTGCGCGCCTGAAACCATAGCCGGTATTGATTTTTTCAATAAAACGGCCGTGCCATCCAAAAATGACACGACCGTTTTTATCATTTAATCAAGCCGCAACCGCTTGATTAATAAGAAATGAACTCATCACCGTTGGTCTGGTTGTACTCAACCAGTTCCTGTGTTACCGCTTCACGGGTTTTCGTGCTGTTGACCACAACCGCTGGGGATGAAGACTCTTTAGTCATGCGTTGCTCGACTTTTTGTCCAACATCAATACTGGCAGCATTAGGTACAAACGGGTAATCGGAGTCGCTAAGGTCTGCGGCATGTGCTGCACCTGCAGCGATAGTGGTTGCAATAAATACAGCTTTAACGATGTTTTTCATCATAAACTCCAAAATATTAATAACATTCAATAAAAATCAAGTTTCATTCCGACTTTCTAAATCTCGGGGAAAGTTGATTTGATGGGTTCATTATGAAGCGTCTAATATGATAGAAAAATAGCGATTGTTGCAAATATATTTCCATTAATGGAAATATAATTAGATATTTACCGTTGAATCAATAATATTTATGATTATTTTAGGCATAATCAATTACAAACAAACTGGAGAACCATGATGAAAGTGCTTGTATGTGGTGCAAAAGGTTTTATTGGCAGAAACATTTCCCGGGCGCTGGAGCTGGCGGGCCATGAAGTGATTGCCGGTGTCTCGCCAAAACATGCAGATGCCCTGCCAAACAGCGTAGTTGTTGACTATGCCCAAGACACCACCCCTCAGGCCTGGCTGCCTCGACTTGAACACATAGATGCTGTCGTCAATGCAGTCGGCGTGCTGCGTACATCGCGCGCACGCCCTATTGAAGCCGTACATCAACATACCCCGATTGCCTTGTGGAATGCCTGCGCGCAAGCCAATGTCAAAAAAGTCATACAAATTTCAGCACTGGGAACTGAAACCAGTGACACACTGTACGCCAGCACCAAGCGCGCAGCAGACCATCACCTTATGACACTGGCAGACGCTGGCAAAATAAGCTACACCATAATGCGTCCCAGCGTGGTTTTTGGCAAAGGTGGCGCCAGCAGCGCACTATTCATGAATTTGGCCAAACTTCCTTTTCTGATCTTGCCCAAACCCGTGTTACGCGCACGGGTGCAGCCGGTTTCAGTACTTAATCTGGCAGAAGCCGTGACAGCTTTGCTGGGCCCTTCCTTTGTCCAGCAGGGAATTATCAGCTGCACCGGTGCAGAACCGGTACTTATGAGTGATTTTATTGCCAGCCTGCGACAGCAATGTGGCCAGCACCCGGCCAGAATCCTTCCTTTGCCTGACAGCCTAAGCAAACTGAGTGCCCGCCTGGGGGATCTGGTTCCGGGCGTACCTTGGTGCACCGAAACCATGACGATGCTGGCAACCAATAACGAAGACAGTTGTGCCGACTTTGAGACCCTGATTGGACACTCACCCGTGCATTATAGCGAATTGGTTGAAAAGGCCTGGAATACGCAAAGCGCATGAAGAACAGGTAGCTGGAAACAGCTACTTTATATTTTGAAATTATGCAGTGATATAAGGGTAAGTATTACAGAAATTGCTTATTTTGTTTTTTATTATAAAGCAATTAATGGTGCCCAGGAGAAGACTCGAACTTCCACAGGATTGCTCCCGCTAGGACCTGAACCTAGTGCGTCTACCAATTCCGCCACCTGGGCACTTACATGCGCTTAACTTTTAGAGCGTTTCGCGATGAAGATGAAATTATAATCTCATCATAAAAAAAAACAAGCCTTATTACTGACTTTTTTGTATTTTTTTTATTTATGTTGTTTTCCATGCCATAAAACAACAATTTCACCTGCCACCATAAAAAAAAATAGCCGATGCTATCTGAACAGCAGCGGCCATTTTTTGATGAACCAATGACAAGCTACTCGACCCCCAAAGGGATTTTTGCCTGCTCCGTTTTTTGGATATTGGCGGCATCTGTTTTTCTACCTCGCCCCCCCTGGGACTTACGCCCATAAAACTGACGAGGCCTTGAAACGCGGGCTTCAGACGGATGACGAAAAATAATTTTCGACAATTCATTGAGTGCCTGCATATATACTTCACGTTTGAATTCTATTACCGCATCAAGGGGAACCCAATACCGGCTCCAGCGCCAGGCATCAAATTCCGGATGATTGGTTGCCCGCAAACTGACATCAGAATCTTTACCGACCAAACGTAATAAAAACCAAATTTGCTTTTGCCCCTTATAATATCCTCGCGACTCTCGTCGCACAAAATTATCCGGTACGTTGTACCGTAACCAATTACGTGTTCGTCCCAATATTCGTACATGCTCTGGTTTCAGACCAACTTCTTCATGAAGTTCACGGAACATGGCCTGCACAGGGCTTTCACCATGATTAATGCCACCTTGCGGAAACTGCCATGAATGCTCTCGAATTCTTTTACCCCAGAACACCTCATTCTTCTGATTAACAAGGATAATACCAACATTAGGACGGTAGCCTTCGCGATCTAGCATGCGGCCACCCCCATTTTCAAATACAATTTAGTTGATTATACGTATCTATTGAGTCTGTAACCATGTTAGCCTCCAAATTTCACTTAAATACCTTAAAAGAAGCACCCGCAGAAGCGGAAATTGCCAGTCATCAACTAATGACCCGGGCAGGCATGATTAGAAAACACGCTGGTGGCATTTATACCTATATGCCATTAGGCCTGAAAATCATGCGTAAAGTAGAAGCTATTGTTCGGGAAGAAATGAACAAAGCCGGCGCCATCGAACTGCTGATGCCCGTTGTACAGCCGGCAGAATTATGGGTTGAGTCCGGCCGCTGGGAAGAATACGGCCCCGAACTGCTGCGCATCAAGGATCGCCACCAGCGCGACTTCGTATTGCAGCCCACCTCTGAAGAGGTGATTACGGATATTGCCCGTAACGAAATTCAAAGTTACCGGCAACTGCCCGTTAATTTTTATCATATCCAAACCAAATTCCGTGATGAACGCCGCCCCCGCTTCGGCCTGATGCGCGGCAGAGAGTTCACCATGAAAGACGCTTACTCATTCGATCGCGATGAGGCAGGTGCGCTGGCCAGTTATGACATCATGTATAACGCCTATATGCGCATCTTCAAGCGCCTTGGCCTGACATTCAGGGCCGTAGCCGCCGATACCGGCTCCATAGGCGGCTCACGCAGCCATGAATTCCAGGTAATTGCCGATACCGGCGAAGACCTGATTGTTTACAACCCCGACTCTGATTATGCAGCCAATATTGAGCTGGCTGAAGCGCCCTGCCTGCTTGCAAAGCGTGCCGAGCCAACCCAGCCGCTACAAGAGGTTGAAACCCCGAATGCCAACAAATGCGAACTGGTTGCCCAGCAACTGGGCGTTAGCCTGGAGAAAACCGTTAAATCGGTGGTCTTTGTAACCACGCCCGAAGAGGGGCCTGCCAAGGTATGGCTGCTGATGGTCCGTGGCGACCACGAGGTCAATGAAATCAAAGTAGGCAAGCTGCCAGCCTTTAAAGAGGGTTTCCGCCTGGCTACCGAAGAAGAAATTCTTGAATACTTTGGCTCTGAACCCGGCTATCTTGGCCCGCTCAACACTGTCAAACCTGTCAATATCATTGTTGACACGACAGTTGCCAATATGTCAGATTTTATTTGCGGCGCCAATAAAGCCCCCTTTCACATTACTGGCATCAACTGGGGCCGTGACTTGCCCGAACCCGAAGTGGCCGACTTGCGTAATGTCGTTGCAGGAGACCCTGCGATTGGCGAACCCGGCACCCTGGCAATCCAGCGAGGCATCGAAGTTGGCCATGTATTTTTCCTGGGTGACAAATACTCGTCCGAACTGAAAGCAACCTTCCTGAACGAAAACGGCAAGCCTGAAACCTTGCAAATGGGCTGCTATGGCATTGGCATAAGCCGCATTACAGCCGCCGCCATAGAGCAAAACCACGATGACAAGGGTATTATCTGGCCGATTGCCATGGCTCCCTTTGAGGTTGTCATCTGTCCCGTGGGCTGGGGTAAAAGCGAAACAATTCGCAAGGAAGCCACAGCACTTTACGAAACACTGAAACAAAACAATATAGACGTTATACTTGACGATCGCGATGTGCGTCCAGGCGTCATGTTTTCGGAGTGGGAACTGATTGGCGTACCAATCAGGGTAACCATTGGCGATCGTGGGCTCAAGGATGGCATTGTCGAAGTCCAGGAACGCAGCAAAGCGGAAGCGGTCAAGGTTCCAGTTGCAGACGTAAACACTTACGTTTTGTCCTTGCATAAAAACCTTAAAAATACGCTATAATTCACTGATTTATCAGGGCTTTAAATGTCTGACACACAAGACAAGCAATTTACACTCCCCATCCGGGTCTACTACGAAGACACGGATGCGGGCGGTGTTGTTTTTTACGCCAATTATTTAAAATTCTTCGAGCGGGCCCGCACCGAATGGCTACGCCAGCTTGGTGTTAACCAGTCAGCGCTGGCCAGCAGCGAGAACCGCATTTTTGTGGTTGTCAATACCCAACTGAACTACAAAAAACCCGCCCGGCTTGACGATATGATTCTTATCAAAAGCAAGATCACCCAAGTCGGTGATGCCTCTGCCACCTTCGAGCAACGAGCCGAGCGGGACTCCCAATTGCTTGTTGAAAGCACCATTAAAGTATGTTGCGTCAACAATCAAACTTTCCGGCCAGCGGCCATACCTCCAGCAGTCAGAACCTTATTAATTTCCGTGCAGGACTAATACTTTATTATGCAACCCGTTCAAGATGAGATGTCAATTTTCTCGCTGATAGTCAATGCGAGCGTTCCAGTACAAATCGTTATGCTTATCCTGCTGTCCATTTCGGTACTCTCCTGGACTGTCATCATAAGCAAAAGGCTCGCCCTTAAGCGTACGCAGACACAAACCCGCGAGTTTGAAAATGCCTTCTGGAAAGGGGGAGACCTGTCTTCTTTACACCAGTCCATCACTCGCAACACCGAAGAACATGGCGCACTGGCCCGCATCTTCGAAGCAGGCATGAGCGAATTCATGAAAGCACGCCGCACTGGCAACACCGATATCAATGCCCTGATGGACGGCCCCAACCGCGCCATGCGAGCGACCTACCAACGTGAGCTGGACCTGCTTGATTCCCGCCTGAATTTCCTGGCATCTGCCGGCTCGGTCAGCCCTTACATTGGCCTGTTAGGTACGGTTTGGGGCATCATGCACTCTTTCATTGGCCTTTCAACTGCCCAGCAAGCCACCCTGTCCGCTGTTGCCCCTGGTATTGCCGAAGCATTGATCGCCACGGCCATTGGTCTGTTTGCCGCTATTCCTGCGGTTATTGCCTATAACTATTTTTCAAATGACATCGACAAACTCGCCAGCCGTTTTGACAGCTTCATTGATGAGTTTCTGAATATTTTGCAACGTCAGGTACGCTAATCATGTCATCCAGAAGAAGTAGCAATCGACGCGGCCGTCGAATGAAAAATGAAATGAACGTGGTGCCGTATATCGACGTCATGCTGGTATTGCTGGTTATCTTCATGGTAACCGCCCCCATGATCACACCAGGCCTGATCAACCTGCCCTCGGTTGGGCAGGCAGCAACCGTTCCGTCAACACCGGTTGAAATCGAACTTGCCGAAAACGGTGATGTTTCAATTCGCCTGCGCGAAGCCGGCAATACCTTCCAAAAAATTGAGAAAGACAACTTGCTTTCCGAGGTACAGGCATTGGCTCAAGCTGAAACACCCGTCATTATTGCCGCAGACGGAAAAGTTCCGTATGAAGAGGTCGTCAAGGTCATGGATACCCTGCGTAGCAATGGCCTGACCCGCCTTGGTCTGTTGGTGAACCAAAACGGCGAAAGCTCCTCAAACTAAGATTGCCAGAATAACACGACCATTTTTCATGAAACACACTGAAAATCCTAACGAGTTCTATGAGCAAGCCGATGATCGAAAAGGACTCATCGGTGCCCTGGCGCTTCATAGCCTGTTAGTGATCGCGCTCATTATCAGTCTGCTGGCTTCCCCCGAGGCCCCTACCGGCCCCATTCAGCTGGAATTATGGACAGAAGGCACAGAACAGGTACTCAAGGCACCGGCACAAACCCAATCCCCCGACCCGGCAGAAGAAGACACCGCGACCGACGAGAATGCTGAACCCCCCGCTGAAGAACCTGAAACCCAGGAACCCCAGGACGAACCCGAAGCGGCGGCAGCGCCTGAACCCCCGCCTGCACCACAACAGTCAGCCGCCAACGCCCAGCAACAAGAAGACCCTGAAATTGCCATAGAGAAAAAACGCCAGCAAGCACAGGAAGAACAACGACAAAAAGCACTGGCCGATGCCAAGGCTGCCAAAGAGGCACGCGAGAAAGCGCTAGCTGAAACACGCGCCCTTGAAGCGGAACGCGTGAAAGCGCTGGCCGAAGCAAAGGCAGCCAAACAAGAGGCAGAACGCAAGGCAAAGGCGCTGGCAGAAGCCAAGGCCAAGGAAGAAGCACAGGCAAAAGCCCTGGCCGAGGCCAAGGCCAAGAAAGAGGCTGAGAAAAAAGCCAAGGCCGTAGCTGAAGCCAAAGCCAAGGAAGAGGCCGAGAAAAAAGCCAAGGCCCTGGCCGAGGCCAAAGCCAAACAGGAAAAGGAAAAAGCCCTTGCCAAGGCAAAAGCCGATGCAAAAAAAGCGGCACAAGCCAAACTGAAGGCGGAATCACAAGGTGAAGCCCTGCGTGCCGCCATGCGTGGTGACATTGCCAGTGCTGCAGGCATCAAGGGTGGCGCAAGCAACCGAAACCAGATTGGCGGTGGTGGCGGCAATTCCGCCTACGCCAGGCAAGTCCAGCAATGTGTGCAGCCCCGACTGCGCTTTAACGGCAATACCAGGTTAGAGTTAACCTATCGTGTTGATTTTGATGCATCATTCCAGCCAAAATCAGCCAAAATAACGAGACGCTCTGGCAATCCGGCGTTTGATGCTGCTGTACAAAAAGCCCTGATGGCCTGCAATCCGTTTCCCAAGCCACCCTCAGGAAATACATTTGTAACTGGTCCTTATACCTATTCACCACGATAACTAACCCTTACCCCTATTTTGTCTGACTAAGGAGATGTGCTATGACTGCAACCCTTGATAATCGCAATATGCGCAATACCGGCCAAGGCCGGCTCGCATTCATGCACCGTTTTTTTCTATTCCTCGCTTTTGTATTTTTCCTGCAACTGGGCAATTTTGCCCAAGCCCAGGTTCAGGTTGCCCTGCAAGGTTCAGGTAATGCCAATAAGTTTCCTGTCGTCATTGCCGACTTTGCCGGACCCAATGGCAAAGAAATTGCTGACATCATCAGTGCCGACCTGATCCGCTCAGGTCAATTCGAAGTTACCCGTACCCAGGCCCTTACCATTGACTCAAACGGGACACCCAACTGGGAAGCCATTGCAACTCTGGGCGCAACAACGGTTGCCTATGGCTCGATCAATGGCGCAACAGCCAATTTCCAGCTGACAGACACCACTTTGAAAGCACCCTTGGACGCCAAAAATATTACAGAACCCCAAATGCGTCGCCTGGCGCATAAAATTGCCGATGCGATCTATGAAAAAATGACGGGTGTTCGTGGTATTTTTGCAACAAGACTCGCCTATGCAACCGGCAATCAATTGGTAGTCGCCGATGCTGACGGTGAAAACAGAAAAGTCGTCGTCAACTCACCGAGCTCCATCATTTCTCCCGCCTGGTCTCCCGATGGTTCAAGGTTGGCTTATGTAAGCTTTGAAACCGGCAAACCCGTTGTTTATGTGCAAAACCTGGCTACCGGTTCACGCCAGGTCGTGGCCAATTTCAAAGGCAATAACAGTGCCCCGGCATGGTCTCCCGATGGCAGCCATCTTGCCGTGGCACTAAGCATGAATGCGCTTTCAAACATCTACCAAATCAGTGCCTCAGGTGGCTCCAATGCCCGTAAAATCACCGATTCTGCTGAAATCGACACCGAGCCGTTTTATTTCCCGAATGGCAGTGGCATCATCTTTACCAGTGACCGTGGAGGCAGCGCACAAATTTACCGTACAGGTCTTGGGGGTGGTGGCGCCAGTCGAATTACCTTCAACGGCTCTCAAAACGTCTCTGGAAAAATTTCACCTGAGGGCACAAAACTGGTATATTCTAGTCTTAGAGGAGGCTCATACTCCATCGCCATCCAAAGCCTTGGAAGTGGTTCGGATAAACTCCTGACTTCCGGCCCAAATGATCTTTCTCCAAGTTTTGCACCAAACGGGATGCAAATACTTTATGTTTCAAGCGGAGGCTTAAGCATTGTTAACACTGACGGCTCTTTCCAAGCAAGTATCCCATCAGTCGGAAACGTATCAAGCGCTGCTTGGGGCCCGTTTACTGATTAATTGTGTATATTTATAAAGGAAATACTATGAGTTCTCGCATCGCGAAAACTTTGGCAATCGCAGCCATCGCAGCTTCACTGGCAGCATGTAGCTCAACGCCATTGGACGGCAGTGCAGGTGCAGGCGATTCTGCATCAGGCGCAACAATGGATCCATTCAACCCTAACAGCCCGTTAGCTCAACAGCGCTCTGTTTATTTCGCGTTTGACAGCTACGCTGTAGAACCGCAATACCAACCTTTAATTCAAATGCACGCTCAGTATTTAGCAGCCAACGCACAACAGCGCGTTCGTATTGAAGGCAATACCGATGCACGTGGCAGTGCCGAATATAACTTGGCCCTGGGTCAGCGTCGTTCGGTTGCTGTTGGCAATCAACTGGTACAACAAGGTGTAAACGGTAACCAGATCGAAGCGGTCAGCTTTGGTAAAGAGCGTCCTAAAGCAACAGGCAACACCGAAGAAGCCTATGCAGAAAACCGTCGTGCAGACATTAACTACCTCCGTTAATCTCACATTCAGGTAATTTGCATTGCTACGCGCCGCACGGTATGGCTGTGCGGCGTTGCTGTTTTACTGGAGTAAACATGATCATTAAGAACAAACACACACCTTTACTGCTTGCTACCGCTCTTTTTTGTAGCATCTTGAACACCAATGCATATGCATTTGAAGATGAAGATGCCCGTCGTGCCATTCTTGATCTGCGTGCCCAGCTAAGACAAAGCGCACAGGCAAGGCTTGAACTTTCCAACCAAATCCAAAGTCTTCAAACCCAGGTTAGCCAACTGCGCGGAGAAATAGAAAGACTCAGCAGCGCAGACATGCTTTCCCGCCAATCTGCTCGCTCGGAAGCCGGCTATGACCCTACCCCTCAAGTGGGTGACCCTAACGAACAGAGAACCTACGATGAAGCCCTGGACCTGTTCAGGCAGGGAAACTACGCTCAATCCAGCGCAGCGCTGGGTAATTTTGCCGCTGCCTATCCAAATAGCCCATTAACGCCAAGCGCCCGATTTTACGAAGGCAGCAGCCTTTACGCCAGCAAAGATTTCAAGGGCGCGATCCAAAGACTGCAATCCATGGTTGCAGCTTATCCGTCTGACCCAAAGGCCGGAGATGCCTTATTGGTTATTGCCGGCAGCCAGGTTGAGCTAAATAACATCGCCGGCGCCAAAAACACACTGCAAAGCATTATTAATCAATACCCCGATACGCCAGCTGCCGATACGGCCAAACAACGACTGGAACTGTTCAGGTAATTTTTTTGCTTTAAGAAATACAGGCATCATTCCATCACACGCTACCCAGTGTGATCATGATGCCTTTACTTTTATACCCAACTTTTACGCGCACTGCCATGACCCCGTCTTTCCCCATAAAAACACTCCAGACCGAAAACGGCTGTTTTCACTATCAGGATGAGGGCACAGGCCAACCGCTATTGTTAATTCATGGCTCGTTATGTGACTTGCGCTACTGGCACAGCCAATTACCAGCGCTTGCCAAACATTTCCGGGTAATTGTCCCCAGCCTGCCGCACTATTGGCCCCTGGAAAACTGGCAAACCGGGTTTTCGGTTTACCAGCATGCCCACGACATGCTGCATTTGCTAAATGCCTTGAATATAGAGTCCGCCCATGTGCTGGGACACTCCAGAGGTGGTTCAATTGCACTGCAAATGGCGCTCGAACATGGCAATAAAGTCCGTTCACTTATCCTGGCCGACCCCGGTATCCGAACCCGTCAGCAAGAAAGCCAGGCCAACTTCAAGCATGAAGCGCTGTTGGCCATACAGGGAGGTAACATCGACGAAGGCCTGGCCCTGTTTATTGATGCCGTCAGCGGTGCAAACACCTGGAAACGCATGGTCAGATGGTTCAGGCAAATGGTGCGGGACAATGCCCAAACACTGGTGTTGCAGCAAAGCGAACCCGCTTTTTATTTTGATGAAACGCTTTTTTCAGGCCTGACCCTGCCCGTTACCTTATTGGGTGGATCAGACAGTCCGCAGCCGTTTCCCGATATCATTGCGCGCCTTGAAGGCATTCTTCCCCAAGCCCGCAGCCATATCATGTCACCGGCCTCCCACGGCATGAACCTGGCGCTCCCCCATGAATTCAACCAGATCATTATTGATCATTTAAACAATTTTGAATGCTAAGCCCTAAAGGTTGCCACCCATTCATTTGCCCCCATAAGTACAGATAAAACCAATACTTAACTGTCAAATGACCTGGCATTGATCGGTTTCAGTTCACAAGTAACCGGGAGCTTGTCGCCGGTCCCCAGAATAAAAACGGCTTGTATTTTATCGCCTGCCTTCAAACCTGAAACCGGCTTTTCAAGCATGGCATGAAAACCGCCTGGCTCGAAATGCAAAGTTTCTCCCGCCTTGACGATAACCTCTGGCACCATTTCCATCCCCGACTGACCATCCCGCGTATACGAACGGTGTAGCATGACTTCCTCAAAAGCATCCGTTTCAATCGCCTTGAGCACTGCTATTTGCGATGCATCATTGTTCTTGAGATTAAAAAAACCACCAGAAGGCGTACCTGATGGCATCAGTCGTATCCAGCATTGGTCGATGGCGACATTACGGGTACCCTTTTCACTGCTTACCTGGGTGCTCACGGCATGACCGTGAGCATGGCCATGACCATGCTGAGCGTATGCTCCCGACATCAGCACAGCCGACAAACCCAAAGACACTACAATCAATGATTTTTTCATAATCCGCCTTCATCAAATCAATTGGCCCAGGACCTAAAAAGAAATAACACGCATTATCCTGTTGCAAGCATACTAGCACGCCTGAATTCAAATGTAATTGATCTGCGTTACCACTCGAATCGGGGCAAACCGTTTTCTACCAGGAACAATAAAAAAAGACATGGCCCGTTAAATGGAACCATGTCTTTTTCATGCTTGAACCTTAAGCCTGGCAAGCAGGCTTAAGCAACAACCCCAACTTACATATGACCGGTTTTTTCATAGCGATCGTGCCAGCTTAAGGCCTCTGGCAGGATATGTGGCGTATGCACCGGGCGCCCGGAGTTATTGGCGCGATCAAAATAATCCAGCAAAGCTGCCTTGTAATCCGGGTGTGCGCAGTTTTCTATGATGCGAATCGCACGCTGGCGAGGAGACAGGCCCCGCAAATCAGCAAGTCCCTGCTCAGTAACGATAATCTGTACGTCATGCTCGGTATGGTCAACGTGGGAAACCATGGGCACAATGGCGGAAATGGCACCGTCTTTAGCGGTAGAAGGCGTCACAAAGAATGACATGTAACCATTGCGTGCAAAGTCTCCGGAACCGCCAATGCCGTTCATGATGCTGCTGCCCATGATATGCGTCGAATTCACATTACCATAAATATCGGCTTCAATCATGCCGTTAATGGCGATAATGCCAAGACGGCGAACGATTTCAGGGTGATTGCTGATTTCCTGGGTACGCAAAATAATGCGTTCACGGTAAAAATCAATATTATCGTTCAGCTCCTTGAGCCCGTCGGGACTTAATGACAGGGATGTTGCAGACGCACTGGTCAGTTTGCCGGATTTGATCATGTCCAGCATGCCATCCTGAATCACTTCGGTGTATGACTTCAGGTTTTCAAACTCACCTTCGTTAAGGCCAGACATTACCGCATTGGCGATATTACCTACCCCCGATTGCAAGGGCAGCAGGTTTTTAGGCAAACGGCCCTCAGCCACTTCCTTCCTGAAGAAATCCAGAATATGCTGGGCAATACGTTTTGAAGTTTCATCGGGCTCGGTAAATTTGTTGACCCGGTCTATTTCGTTGGTTTCAACCACTGCAATGATCTTGTCTAGCGGACAACGCAGATAGGGCTCGCCAATACGTTGGTCGGGCTCGGTCATCATGATGGGCTTGCGGTTGGGTGGCAAGGCCGTACCGTAGTAAATATCGTGCATGCCCTCCAGCTTTTCGCTCAGGCGATGATTGACTTCAATAATGACCTTGTCTGCCTGGTCAATCCAGGTTTTATTGTTGCCCACAGAAGCTGCAGGAATCAAACGGCCATCCTCCAGGATACCGGCAACTTCAATAACTGCCACATCCAATTTCCCAAAAAAACCAAACCAGGCAAACTGGGCCACATGCGACAGGTGAATATCCATGTAGTTCATTTTGCCTGAGTTGATTTTCTGGCGACAGACCGGATCGGACTGATACGGCAGGCGCATTTCAATGCCATCCACCTCGGCCAGGACACCGTCAAGTTCCGGGGCAGTTGAAGCGCCTGTCCAGACACTGATACGAAACGGCTTACCCTGATCATGAACCGATTTGATATGCTTGGCCAACGCCACCGGAATGGCCTTGGGATAGCCGGCACCGGTGAAACCACTCATCCCTACATTGACGCCGGACGGAATTAATTTAGCTGCCTCATCCGCACTCATCACACGGCTTTGCAATGCAGCACATTTTATTCTTGAATTAATTGACATAATTTTACTTATAAAAAAAACGCAATACTGCGCACGCTTGAAAATAATGCATAAAACAATGCACACTTTATTTTACAATCTGTAATACAAACTGATGTTTACAATCGACATCAAATGACCCTATTATGTTAGCGTTATTTGACACAAATCAACAAAAAGTCCAGAGATCACATACCATTGCGGCCTTCAAGAAAGCAAACCGTTACCTGTGAGGAACAAGATGAACCTAAAAACACCTTTGCGCATCCTGTTGTTACGGCAAAATCTGGCTAAAATCATTCTTGCCATGGCCTTGTTGGCACCCATTGTATCACCTGCCCGATCACTCCCCCCAATTACAATCTGGCAAACCGAGGGTTGTAACTGCTGCAAGCACTGGGCAAATGAGATGCAAAGCGTGGGCTTTGAGCTAAATATCAATACGGTTCCTGACACAACCGCCTATCGCAGGCAACTTGGCATACCCGATGAAATGGCCTCATGCCAAACAGCACAGGCAGGCCCTTATGCCTTGGAAGGACCGGTTCCCGTTGCTGATATCATAGACATGCTAATGGCCCAGCCTGATATTATCGGACTGATCAACCCAACCAAAAACGCCTCTCCATCCAAACCCAAGACAAAAACAAATACGGACACACCTAAGGTAAAAAGAACATACATACTCCATAAAAACGGTCAGGCAACTCCCTTGCACGACAACTAAACATTTAAGGTAATCTGCATTGATATGCTTACCTTGAAATGACAAGCATGCATCAACAAGAAAGCGGCTCCACTTAGGTTGAACGAACGCTTTGCAACCAAGCATCAAGCCGCTTGCAAAAACCTAGTTTCGATAATCCTGAACAATGTTCCCCACGCCGGATTTGTCTTCATACAAAGGCAAGCGGGCAGTTTCCTGCAAGGCGGCTTCATACCAGGCCCGCATCCCCCTGAGTTCCAGCATCTGTTGGACATATTCGGAAGACAACTCTGACAGTTGCAAATCATAAGTCCTGATCCTGAAAACCACTGGTGCAAAAAATGCATCTGCAGCCGTAAAACGGCTGCCTGCCAGGAATGGGCCACCAAACCGCGAAAGGCCTTCGCTCAGCAGTCGATCTAAGCGCACCAGCTCGGCCTGCAAAGCCTCGCTACGCGCATGCAAATCTATGCGCAAGCTGCAATTCATACCACATTCACTACGCAAGGCGGGAAATCCGGCATGCATTTCAGCGCATACAGACCTGGCCCAGGCCCTGGCTTTTTTATCCTCGGGCCAAACCGCCGGATACTCCTCTGCCACATATTCAATAATCGCCAGGCTATCCCAGATGGTATTGCCACCATCCTCCAGCACAGGCACACGGCAAGTGGGTGAAAAAACAGCAAACTCGCTTTGCTGCTTTTCGCGGTCGGCATTAAAAGGATGGTTGTATTCCGCAAACGGAATATGCAGCTCCCTGAACAGAATCCACGGACGCAACGACCATGACGAGTAATTTTTATTGGCAATATGCAAGGTATACATGAAACGGCCTCCGGTATTGATGATGTTTTTATGACGCAAGCACACCTGTCCATTTTTACACCAGAAGCACATTTATGCATCAATTCCCCTGCGACAAATGGTTTTATTCAATGGACAAGCCCAATTACGATGACAAAATCCAATAACCTTATAAAATCGGGTAATAACCAAGCAATAAAAATTTCGTTTCAAAACAGCTGGTTCTCGGGTATGGTTTGACCATCTGATCCTGCAAATATTAATAAAGGAGTTCCTGCAAAATGAAGACATTGACATATACACTGGCCGCCTTCGCGCTGATTGCCGGTGCCCAAACGGCACAGGCATCCACCCTGGATACGGTAAAACAACGCGGTGAGGTTCTGTGCGGCACCACAACGGGATTTGCGGGATTTTCAGCCCCCAATGCCAAAGGTGAATGGGAGGGGCTTGATGTAGACCTTTGCAAATCAATCGCTGCGGCTGTTTTTGGTGATGCCAGCAAATTCAAGGCAGTCCCCCTGAACTCACAACAGCGTTTTACCGCCCTGCAATCAGGCGAGATAGATGTCTTGACCCGCAACACCACCGTTACCCAACAGCGGGATACCGCACTGGGCATTTTGGGTGCCGGCATCAATTTTTATGATGGCCAGGGCTTTTTGGTATCCAAAAAACTGGGCGTCAACAGTGCCAAAGAACTGGATGGCGCAACGGTTTGCATGCAAACCGGCACCTCCAACGAAAACACGATGGCCGACTGGGCCCGCGCTAACAATATCAAATACACCCCTGTTGTCTTCGACCAATTCAATGAGGTCGTAAACGCGTTTGCCGCTGGCCGTTGCGATGTTTTCACCACCGATGCCTCTGGCCTGGCCTCAATCCGCATTTCGAAATTGGGCAACCCCGATGATTATCAGGTGCTGCCAGAAATCATTTCCAAAGAACCATTGGGCCCATTTGTTCGCCAAGGGGATGACCAGTGGCTGAATATCGTGAAATGGACCCTGCATGCCCTGATCAATGCCGAAGAACTTGGCCTGACCTCGGCTAACGTTGATGAAGAACTCAAAAGCAGCAACCCCAATGTACAACGTTTGCTGGGCGTAACACCGGGTGCCGGCAAAAACCTGGGCCTGGATGAAAAATGGGCTTACAACATCATTAAACAAGTTGGCAACTATGGTGAAAGCTTCGAGCGCAACGTTGGCCAGGACAGCCCGCTGAAAATCAATCGCGGCCTGAACGCCCAATGGAACCAGGGTGGCCTGCTATATGGATTGCCAGTCAGGTAAGCTATTTGTATTTGAAATAGCCAACTTAAGCACAATCACTGCCACATCATATAATGTCTTAATTTTGTGGCAGTGATTTTCTTATGCAATCCCCTTTTTTCGTTTTTCTTGACGATGCTGTTGCCCAAACCGGCACGCTGCACGAACATCTGGTACACACAGACAATCTAAAAGCCGATGCCCTTGAGCACTTGCAGCGTCATCTTCAGCAGGGCTGGCAAAAAAACTGGCATGCCATTGTATGGGCCCCCTATGGTTTGGGTCAGGACATCATGGGGCTGGAAAAAACAGCCCTGCCCAGCACGGCCAATCTGCCACAAACGCCACATGCCCTGCAAATTTTCTGGTTTGCCCAAAAAACGCGATTAAACAATAACGAAGCCATCCAGGATTGGCTAAATGCCCGGTTCAATCCTGAAGAACCCGCCGGACTATTACAGCCGTCCATTGAGCAGAACAAAGCCGACTACCTTGAAAGCATTGAACAAATCAGGGAAGACATTGCCGCTGGCGAGGTTTACCAGATCAACTACACGACTCAGCTGAATTTCCAGGCCTATGGTTCACCCGTCAGGCTATATCAGAAATTGCGGGCCAAACAACCGGTACCCTATGGGGCCCTGGCTTGTCTTCCGGCCACCGCAGGCAACGCAATGACCGGAAACGCGGATTGGACGCTGTGCTTTTCACCTGAGCTTTTTCTGGACATTCGCAACGATGGCTGCATTCATACCGAACCCATGAAAGGCACGGTACCCGCCTTTGATGACGGACAGAATGAAGCCCGGGCAAAGGCACTTAGGGCAGACCCCAAAAACCGGGCGGAAAATGTCATGATTGTTGATCTGCTGCGTAATGACCTAAGTAAAATTGCCATACCAAACGGCGTAAAAGTACCCGAACTGTTTTCCGTGACCCCCTTTGGCCCGGTTCTGCAAATGACCACCCCTATTTATGCGCAGGCCAAACCCGGCACTAACGCAGGGGATATTTTTCAGGCACTTTTTCCCTGCGGCTCGATTACCGGCGCTCCCAAAAAAAGAAGCATGCAGCTGATTGAAAAATATGAGCAACGTGACCGTGGCCTATATACCGGCAGTATCGGCTATCTGGAACCCTGCGAAGGTGCCCTGGGTTTTTGTGGCAAACTAAATGTTGTCATCAGGACACTAGAACTAACCGCGCCCGTCAACGGGCAGGCTCCTGCCAACGCCACCCCGACAGCACAGCAATTTACAGGCCGCATGGGTGTTGGATCGGGTATTGTGCATGACAGCACGGCTGAAAGCGAATATGAAGAATGCCACTGGAAGTACCGCTTCTTGCAAAACCTGCCCCAGGATTTCACCCTGTTTGAAACCATGCTGTTTAATCAAGGCACCTGCAGCCTGCTTGAGGCACACTTAAGGCGCCTGAAACGTTCGGCTGCCGAGTTGGGATTTACCTTTAATGAAGACAGTGTCCGGCAAACGCTAAACAGCCACTTTACCCAATTGCTTGAACACGATATAAAAACCGGCCACCCGCAGGCGTACCGGATCAAGGTCAGCCTGCATGGCAATGGCTCCCTGGCAGTTCAGCATGCAGTATTAGAGCCGCTTTCGCAAGAAGCGCAAAGCGTGATTATTGCCCCACGCCCATTCCCCAACCGGGATATTTTGCGTCGCTACAAAACCAGCCATCGCCAGCACTATGACGAGCAAATGCACCGGGCCATGCAGCTTGGTGCGTTTGACAGCCTGTGTTTTAACCAGGATGGCCATTTGCTGGAAGGCGCCCGTAGCAGCATCTTCATTTACCACCAGGGCCAATGGCTGACACCGCCACTGGAGATGGATATTTTACGTAGTGTGATGCGCGAACAAATCATGCAAAACCCAAGCCTTTGGCTTTCCGCATATACCCCGGCCAATGAAAGGCCAGGCCGTGCAACAATAACGCTAACCGAACAGGCAATCACTCGTAAAATGATTGAAAATGCCCCGATTATTTTGGCAGTTAATGCACTTAGAGGACTTATGCCGGTTAAATTGCTACACTTAAAGGATTTTAATACTTGGTAAACAAAGGAAACAATCAATGAGTTTTCCCCCCTGTCCACAATGCGCCTCTGAACTTACCTACAACGATGGCGTTCAATTGGTTTGCCCTGAATGCGGTCACGAATGGCTTGAAGGCGAACAAGCCCAGTCTGAAGAAGGCCGTATTGTCAAAGACAGTAATGGCACCATTCTGCAAGATGGCGATAGCGTTACACTGATCAAGGATCTTAAAATCAAAGGTTCATCACAAGTCATCAAACAGGGAACCAAAGTAAAAAATATCCGGATCGTAGACGGTGATCACGATATTGCCTGCAAAATTGATGGCAGCAACATGATGCTGAAATCTGAATTCCTGAAAAAAATCTAATGCGGCCATGCTTTGTCATTACCACCCCACCGGCAATGACAAAGCACAACACAATCAGTTATGGCAACCTGCCAGCCAAGTGGTAAACACTAATGCTGACGGTTCAGGGTATGCTCCAGAAAAAGTACGGTTATGCAGCCCATAATAAAACCATTACCCAAAATTGGTCGTGCCATGGCAGGAATATGCTCCACCACAACCGGTGGCAAAAAGGCAATCAGAATTGAAAGCATGACAGGAAAAGCAACAGTTACGCCACTGTAAAAATCAACCACGCCCTTTTCCCTGACCAGCATTTGTAATGAGGCGGCCAGCTGGGCAGACATGACATACAATAAAGCCGCCCCCATGACAACCGCCGGTATCAAAGACATAAAGCCAATAATACCCGGTACCAACGAACACAATACCAGCAATAATCCGGCAAGAACCAGCGGGTAACGGGAGGCACATTGCGTGGCGGCAATCACGCCCGGACTCATGGAATAATCAATCGGCCCAATGACGCCAAAAAATCCGGCCAGCGTATTACCCAACCCGGTAATGCCCATGCCTTTTTTGCCACGTTCAGCCATATTGCCCGCGCCCAGCATGGCGCCTACCCCTTGAATGGAGCCAAGCTCATTAATCATCAAGGCAACAAAACTGAAGAAAAAAGCCAACAGGGTTGGCAAGTCAAACTCTGGCTGCCACACCAGTGAGGAAAAAAACAGCTCACCGGTTTGTGCCAGGGGCAGCAATGCCGGCAAGCCGCCGGGCCAGCCAACCAGGCTAAAATAAACCAAAGAGCCCAATACCAGGCCCAGCAATACCACCATCGACTTCCAGACGCCATTTAGCCATTTGTTACCTAACAACATCATGAGTGCCAGCAACAAGGCAAATACCAAATTGCCTGCAGGATTGCTTGTTTGCCCCATGGATAAACGCAAGATAAGTGGTGACAGGGTCACGGCCACCAGAACCAGGATGACCACGACCACCCGGGGTGTAAAAATTTTCTGTATTTTCCCCAGCCCACCGCTAAACGCCAATAAAGCAATGCAGGCTCCACCCATTGCTATGGCAGTATAAATGGCCGCTGCAGAGCCGGTACCCGCCACAATACCCAATAACAATACCGAGGCAGGCCCAACAATCAAGGGCAATCTATGTCCCCACAATACCTGCACAAACATGACAAGACCACAAACGGCAAACAGCTTTTGCATATACATGATCTGGGCGGGAACATCCCGCCCCTGCAAAACGGCTACCACACTGCCAATAATCAACAAGGATGGGACCGCAATACTAAACCACTGCAACCCGTACATCAGCATGGGAAAAGCGCGGGGTTTATCATCCAGTTGGTACTTCATGAAAAACATCCTTCAAAAAACCAATGCCCTTTGCAGGATTTTCTGTGGATCGGGATAAACATAAGATCCCACAATACGCCCACCATGAGAAAACCGGCTTTGAATAAAGGCTTCGGCAACATTAGAAGGCGCATAATGACACATCAAGGTTGCCTGCACCAGCAAAACCAGCTCCTGTGCCACTTGCCGGGCACTATATTCCAGCTCGGAAGCATTGTTACGCAATCTCATCTTGAGCGAGTTAACCGCCTGGCTTAACAAGGAATGCATGCCAGCCTCGGTAGAAAGATTGCCTAGCAGGACTTCTCCCAACTCAGGCTCATTACGCAAGGCTCGCAATACATCCAGGCACATCACATTACCTGAACCTTCCCAAATTGAATTGACCGGTGCTTCACGTAACAGGCGTGGCATAGGGCCGTCCTCAATGTAGCCATTGCCGCCCCACACCTCCATGCATTCAGCCACCGTTTCAACCGCCCGCTTACATACCCAAAATTTGGCAGCGGGCGTCACGATCCGGGCATAGGCCCGGGACAGGCTTGAATGCCGGTTTTCCACTGCATGCGCAAGAACCATGGACAACCACATGGCCGCCTCACTTTCCAGCACCAGATCGCACAACACCATTTGCATCAGTGGCTGATCAACCAGCAATTTGCCAAATACCCTTCTATGACGGGCATGGTGCACGGCCTGTACCACCGCCTGGCGCAACAAGCCAGTGCTCCCCAACACACAATCAAGCCGAGTTTGCGTGACCATTTTGATAATCGCCTGGATGCCCCGCCCCGGTTCACCCACTGGCAAGGCCCAGGCATTTTGCAACAAGACCTCGGCACTGGCATTGGAACGGTTGCCCATCTTGTCTTTAAGACGCTGGATTTTCACCCCGTTCAGGCTACCATCCGGGCACCAGCGAGGAACAAAAAAGCAGCTTAATTCGCCATTTAGTTGCGCCAATACCAGATGGGCATCAGCGAGTGGCGAAGAAAAGAACCATTTATGGCCGTTCAGGCAATAGGTATTGGTTTGCTTATATTGGCCTGCAGGTTGCGCAATCGTGGTATTGACGCGCACATCAGAGCCTCCCTGTTTTTCAGTCATGCCCATGCCAATCATCATGCCTTTCTTGCCCTCCAGGGGCTGGTCGGACGAATCATATTCCCGACTGAACAAATGAGGGATCAGGTCCTCAAACCAGGACTCACGCTTCAAGGCAGGAATGGCAGCAAAAGTCATGGTGACCGGACACAGGCTGCCTGCTTCGGCCTGAGCGTGCAGATAGAACAGTGCAGCGCGCCTGACATGGGCATTGCTTTGCCAGGCATCGGAATGAACGCCCTGCTCAAACAGGCTGCGCAACAACACGTGCCAACTGTCGTGAAAAGAAACCCCGGCAGCTTGACCGCCTGCGTCATTAATCGTTTTATAAACAGGTGGATGTCTGTTGGCGTTGACGGCATGCTGCAAAACAGCAGCTGAACCCATCTGCCCACCATACTCGTGACAATCATCCATGGCCCACGATGCCCCCAAAGCCTTAAGGGCTTCTTTCAAGGCCGGATCGCAGTCAAAAACATTGTAATTCTGCAAATCGGGGACCAGATTGTCTGAAACCGGATCATGCTGCATATCAACCTCCTTTGAAAACACCCTTGGCATTTCCTGTTGAATACCGCCTTACCGCTATAGCATTGCCATTTTTTTAGCCAGCGCCACCACTTCCTTCAAAAACACTGACTCATCACTTTTTCGCCAGCTCATCATGACCGGCGACGTAAACCCTGCCGCATTGAAATCAATATACACCACATCATCCCGCAGCAAGCGCTTTACCGATTCGGGCACCAGCGACACACCAATACCGGCGGCCACCAGGCCAATTGCCGTCTGCAACTCATTGACCTCCTGCACCACATTGGGTGTATAGCCGTGTTGACTGAACAAATCCAGCACATGGTCGGCATAACTGGGGCGAGGGGAAGCCGGATACACAATCAGGGGTTCCTGCAAAATTTCATTGACGCCAATACCTGAAAGACTGGCCAGCGGATGATGCCGGGGGACGGCAAGCACCAAGGGCTCGTCCAGCAGAACCAAACGTGCAATTTCAGGATCATTCAATTTAATACGCCCCATGCCCAGATCTATGCGCCCCATTTTCAAGGCCTCAAACTGTTGCAAGGTGGTCATTTCCACCAAGCCAATTTCCACCTTGGCACTCAGATTCCTTAACTCGCGGATAAAATCGGGCATATATCCATAAAGTGTGGAAGGCACAAACCCCACCCCGAACCAGATACGGTCCTTTTTACCAATCCTCTGCGTGGCCTTAATGGTTTCTTCCAGCTGCTGCGTCATTTTCTGGGTATGATCCATGAAATACTTGCCCGCATCAGTCAGACGAATACCCCGTCCCTGGCGTTCAAAAACCTTTACCCCCAACTCTTCCTCAAGCAGCTTGATCTGCCTGCTTAGCGGGGGCTGGGCAATATGCAACAGCTTGGCAGCACGGGTAAAACTGAGTTCCCGCGCCACACAATGAAAATAGCGAATTTGCCTTAACTCCATAACCCATACCTTTAAAGTATCGAAACCTATAAATATAGTCTTAGACAGCAGAAAAAACTACAAGGATAATTAATTCACTTATATTAAAACATATGGCTATATCCAGCACCTGCATTCAAATTGCATGGATATATTCCATACTTAAAAAACCAGGAGATTTCCTTGATGCGAAACCGTAACCGTTCATTTGTGGCCAAAAAAATATTAACGCTTGCCACAGCCAGTAGCTTGCTTGCCCTTTCCAACACCGCACTGGCTGCCTATCCCGAACGCCCGATTTCCTGGATAGTTCCCTTCCCGCCAGGCGGCGCCATGGACGTTATTGCACGTACACTGGGTGAAGCCATGAGCAAAGAGCTAGGCCAATCCATTGTTGTTGAAAACAAGCCTGGCGCAGGTGGCAATATTGGCGCTGCCCAGGTTGCCAGTGCCAAACCCGATGGTTACACCATCATGATTGTGGCCAATGGCATGGCCGTCAATCCCTCTTTATACAAACAACTCACGTATGACCCCATCAAGGACTTTGCGCCCATTTCACTGTTGGCGGCCGTCCCCAACATCCTGGTCACTCAAGCCACCCGCAATGACATCAACTCTGTCAAGGACGTGATAGCGCAAACCAAGGAAAATCCAGGCAAATACACTTATGCTTCAGCCGGCGTGGGCACTTCCATTCATCTGGCAGGCGCCCTGTTTAACTACTTGGGCGAACTGGACATGCTGCACGTGCCTTACCGTGGCAGTGGCCCGGCCGTGACTGATTTACTGGGCGGACAGGTAGATTACATGTTCGACAGCATTACCTCTGCCAAGCCGCATATCGATGCTGGCAAGCTCAAGGCCTTGGCAATTACAACAGCGAAACGTTCTTCTACCCTGCCCAACCTGCCCACTGTTTCAGAAAGCGGGCTTGACGGTTATGAACTAACCCCCTGGTTTGCCACCTTTGCACCAGCGGGCACGCCTGACGAGATTATCCAGACCCTGAATAAAGCCATGCTAAATGCCATGGATTCAGAAAAAGTCAAAACAACCTTTGCAACCATTGGTGCGGAAAAAATCGGCAGTACCCCCGATGAACTGAAATCCTATCTACAGGATGAAACCACTAAATGGCAAAAAATCATCAAGGAAACAGGAATTTCCGCAAACTGAGTAAAATGAATACTCACGGCTCATCTTTTTAAAAGGAACTCATATGCTTTACATGGTTGAAATGAACGTAAATATCCCTAATGATATGCCCGTAGAAGTGGCCAATGAAATCAAGGCAACAGAAAAAGCCTACTCTCAAGAATTACAACGCTCTGGCAAATGGGCTCATATCTGGCGCGTGGTAGGTGAATATAAAAATGTCAGTATTTTTGATGTCGAAAGCAATGAAGAACTGCATACGCTTTTATCTGGCCTACCTCTTTTCCCATATATGGATATCAAGGTAACAGCACTATGCAGGCACCCTTCCGCCATCTAACTTGCATACTTGCCGCCTAAACAATCTTGTAACAGCAAACCTGGTTTGCTGTTTTTCTTTTTCAGCAACAGGATATATCCCATGAGCACCATCCAGATCAACAATGAAACCTTCAATTACCGCTTAAGCGGCCCTGAAGACGGCCCGGTTCTGTTTTTTTCAAACTCACTGGGCACCACCCACAGCATGTGGGCCAGCCAGGTAGATTATTTCAGCAAAAATTATCGTGTATTCAGCTACGATACCCGCGGACATGGCGGATCGGCCAAAAACAAAGGCCCTTACACGCTTGATCAACTGGGTAATGATGTACTGCAAATTACCCGTGCCCTGGGCATCGAGAAATTCAACTTTTGCGGTATTTCCATGGGAGGCCTGATTGGCCAATGGCTGGGCATCAATGCTTCTGAAAACCTGGAAAAACTGGTTATCTGCAACACGGCCGCCAAAATCGGGCAGGAAGCCGGCTGGAATGACCGCGCAGCTCTGGTTCGCGCCCAAGGTATGAATCCCGTTGCTGATGGCTCTGCAGGCCGCTGGTTTACTGAAAGTTTTGTACAGGCTAACCCGGCGATTGTGAACAATTTGATTGATGGCTTGCGCCAGACCGATGCCGAAGGCTATGCCGCTTGCTGCGAGGCCTTGGCCAAGGCGGATTTACGCGATCAAATAGCACAGATCAAAACCCCTACCCTGATTGTGGCAGGTACCCATGACCCGGTAACCACCGTAGCCGATGCGGATGCCATGGCAGAAAAAATTGCCGGTGCCAGCCGGGTTGACCTGAATGCCTCACACTTGTCCAATATCGAGGCAAGCGAAGCGTTCAATCATGCCCTGGAGGCTTTTTTAAAGGGATAACACCGTTATTTCCTTCAGGCTGAACAACTGTGGCATCCACAGGCATTCCCTGCCCAAACAGGCAAACCGGCACTGCCACCAGCACAACACCTTGGAAATACCGCTTGCAAACGCGGGCCTGACCGGCCCCGCAAGCATAAAAAAAACCAAGTCGCTGAAAACACATCCAGCGACTTGGTTTTTATTTACTCATGTTTTTCAGGCAGGTAAAGTACTTGCCTGAAAAACATGAGCAGCCCTTTAGGCAATACCTCCCAGCCGTGCTGGAAGGTTGTAAGCATTAGGCTTGTGCGCGAGCGCGGGTTACTTCGGTACCAATCAGATCCTTGCGTTCAGCATGCAGATCAAAATTGAATTGAATATGCGAGAATGGGCCATTCATGTCATATTTTTTGATCACCTCAGGATCAGACTCTTTCTTGACCTCAGGAACCAATCCTTCACGTGTTGCGAAAGCAAAGTCATCCCACAAGTATGGGTCGCCATCAATATTGATCTGAGTTGTTAGCTTGCGTTGGCCTTCGGCAGTCACAAAGAAATGGATATGCGCAGGACGATGGCCATGGCGACCCAGTTTTTTCAGAATCACATCGGTTGCTCCACCCGGAGGTACGCTGTATCCAACCGGCAACACACTGCGGAAACAGTAACGGCCGTTTTCATCGGTACGAATGCTGCGACGCAGGTTGAACGGCTCCTGTGAAGGGTCAAAATGGGAATAATTGCCCAAATGGTTAGCGTGCCATACTTCAACCAAGGCATTTTTCAGCGGATTACCTGCTTCATCACGCACCACACCTTCCATCACCAGTGCCTCGCCAATTTCACCATCTTTGTCCAGACGGGCAAAGCCAACCGATTCGGGCGCGCCGGCAACATATAAAGGACCTTCAATGGTACGTGGTGTACCACCGGAAATACCGGCCGCAGCCTCTTCCTCGTCCAGACGGATATCCAGCAAACGCTCAAAGCCAAGACCAGCTGCGATCAGGCCAAATTCCTGTCCACTGTTACCCAGGAAATTCAAGGCAGTCCAGAACTCGCTAGGCGTGACATCAAAATCTTCAATCGTATTGAACAAATCGCTAATAATACGATTGATGATCGCCTTGATGCGTTCATCTTCAACCGGGCTTTCTGTTTTTTGCATTTGTGCCAGTAAGGCGGCAACAGACTCTTTACTCATAATGTCTCTTCCTTTTGTGAAGTGATTAAAAATCCAAATAAATTTACAACGCTTGCCAAATCATTATTTTCTTGTGTAAAAATTAACCTTGTCATCATCCAGGGTGATACCCAGTCCTGGGCCCGTTGGAATTTTCAGGGTGAAATTGCTGTAATCCAGTGGTGTCGCCAGAATTTCATCTTTCAGCAAAAGCGGGCCAAACAATTCAGTACCCCACTCAAGATTGTTTAAGGTAGAAAACAAATGTGCAGCAGCAATGGTTGCAATGGAGCCTTCAAGCATTGTGCCACCATAAAGGGCAATATCGGCAGCCTGGGCAATGCCAATCAAATCACGGGCATTTTGCAGGCCTCCTGCCTGTTCAATCTTGATGGCAAAAACGTTAGCACAGTGCCGTGAAGCAAGCGCAAATCCGTCTTCCGGACCTTTCAGGGATTCATCCGCCATAATTGGCACAATACCCAGTGCAGTCAAACGCTGCATGCCGGCCAGGTTTTTCTCATGAATGGGCTGTTCTACCAGCTCTACGCCAACCTCAGCCAAAGCCCTAAGATTTTGTACTGCCTGGGTTTCAGACCATCCCTGATTAATATCAATCCGAATACTGACATCATCACCCACCGCTTTTCTAATAGCTGCAATATGCTTGATGTCGTCTTTAGGCGAACGCATGCCTATTTTAAGTTTGAATATATTATGCCGGCGCGTCTCAAGCATCTGCTCGGCTTCTGCAATATCTTTCTGGGTATCGCCACTGGCCAGCGTCCAGGCCACACCAATTTCATTGGCCACCACTCCACCAAACAAGGCATTTAGCGGAACACCCAGACGCTTGGCATACGCATCATACAAAGCGGTTTCAATCGCACACTTGGCAAAACGGTTATCTTTAATCGTTTTATTAACCAGCTTGCGCAAGGCAGCCAGTTTAGTGGCTGATTGGCCAATAATCAGGGGAGCAAAATAACTGTCGATATTTGTCTTGATGCTTTCAGGACTTTCACCACCATAATTGAGGCCACCAATGGTTGTTGCCTCTCCGATACCTTCAATGCCATCAGAAGTCTTGATACTAACCAGAACAATGCTTTGGCAATGCATGGTTGCCACAGACATTTTATGTGGCCTGATAGTGGGGATATCCAAAATCCGGGTGTTAACTTCAACAATCGTTGCGTCCATCTTGTCCTCTGATGAAATAATTCTTTTCATTAATATTTCAAGAGTATATAAGCACAGGCAAGATGGGTCTAATACGGAATTTATTGCCATTCATACCAAAAAGGTATGGATTTCTATAAAAAAAACCGCTACCCCGATTAAGGGATAGCGGTTTTTAGCGTTTGACAACAAAGACTAAGGCCGAAGCCCTAGCCTAGCATTACCACTGGTAACCAGCACCAATCGTTGCACCCATTTGGCCGCGTGAGGAACCGGCTACGCTACCTTTAATAACCCATTTGCCGTTTTCGGTAACGGTAGATGCACCAAGGGCATAGCCAGACTCGGAAGCATAAACGCCACCTGACATGGAAACCATGCTCTTGCCTGGCATGTAAGCCTGTGGCAAGCCGGCCACTGCCATGGCTGTTGCCGCACCGGCATCAGCGCGTTTTTCAACGCGGCGGACATCACTACGCAAGGAAGAAATATCGTTGCGAACTTCAGTCAGATCAACCGGTGTTGCACCTTGAACCATACGGGTAACCTGATCAAGGTTAACCGCATCGGTACCCTCAACCGCTTCGGCCACACCGGTCAGGCGACGGGCATCACCACTTTCATTCCTGAAGTCAACCTCGCTTCCACCGGTAGATTTACCCACTGTAATGGCTGCGTTGGGTGAGGCTTGTTGTACCAGACCAATCTTGCCATCATTAACCTGATTGTACAGATTGGTTACGGAGTTACTGACGCTATTGAAAGCATCGCCAACATTGTTGTAGGAATTATTAACAATACCACCTTGAGTAACTTCATTAATATTGTAGGTAGGTGTAATTATTACAGAGCCATCCAGATTATTAACAATGGTAGTCCCTGCACCTAAAGCATCCGCGATAGCTTTTTGGGTTGCATGCAATTGCGTTCCGTTGATAGCTTCGGTACTGGTATTAGTTACGGCACCGGCTGCTACACCAGCAAGCTTACGGGCTTGACTGGCATTGTTCGCGAAGTTCACTTTAGTACCATCGGTTTCTTTACCAACGGTAATGTCTCTTGAAGTGGCATCTTGCTGAACCAGATTATTACCACCTACACCGTTATTTTCCAGGTCTGTGACACGGGCATCCAGGTAATACAAGGCACTGCCCACGTTATTAAATGACTGGCTGGCATCAGAGAAACCATTATAGGTTGGGCCTGTAACCGTACCATTGGCGGCAACGACAGCACCGCCACCCAGTGCATTAACAACTGGTGTCAATTGTCCAACCGTAGCGGCATCAGAAGCTTTCGTGCCATTTGCTACATTGGTAATACGACGCTCGTTGCCAGCAGAACCAACAGAAACCGTATTGACTTCATCGGCAATAGAACCTGTACCCAACGCAACTGCATTTGTTGCGGTCGCTTTAGCAAGCGATCCAACTGCCACCGCATTGTTCACTGTTGCCAAAGCACCTAAACCAAGAGCGGTAGCACCTTCTCCTGCGGCGGAAGACCCAGCACCCACAGCAGTACCACCTGCTTTGGCTGCAGAAGCTGCACCACCCAGAGCCACAGTCGCCTCGGCAGTAGCTGCTGCTCCTGTACCCAATGCTGTCGTCAAGGCACCGTTGGCATTAGCGCCATCACCAATCGCGATTGCGCCGGCACCGTTGGCTGTTGCTATGGCACCCGTACCCAAACCGTTTACTTCTCCACCACCAATCGCGATTTCACCGACAACGGGGGCTGGGATTGGAGTGCCGGGGGTAGGCGCAGCGGCTGGCTGTACCAATCCCAAAATATTGCCATCAGACTCTAGAAGTGCCAGATCCAGTGGTTGTTCACCACGCAATGCCAATGAGAGATCATCAACCAGATCCAGATTCAGGTTTTGTGGCAGCTCAATGCCCAAACCGCTTGTAACGCCATTAACTACGCCTACAACTGGATTAACGACTGGTGACAAAGTGCCTAACAATGAGTTAACCAAGCCTTCAACCGGTTTCAGGACAGGTGTCAAGACGGCATCAAGTGTATTGCCAAGCTGATTCTGGGGCAGGGTAATTCCAGTAGCCAGATCAAGCACATTACCTGAACCACCTTGAGCACCACCGGTTAACCCACCAAGCAAACCGCCCAGCAAACCACCAGAGCCAGCTGTACCAGTACCGGTATTACCCGTTAAGCCACCCAACAAACCACCCAGTCCAGTGCTGCCTGTACCGGTACTACCGGTCAAGCCACCCGTAAGGCCACCTAACAGGTTGTTAACCGTACCTACAACCGGTGTCAGTGCGCCCTGATCGCCAACCAGGCCATTGACCAACCCACCCACCGGAGCCAAAGGACCGCTAGCAGAGGTCAAATCATTCACCAGGCCGGTAACAGGTGCCAAAGCGCCCGTTTGTGGATCAACCAGACCGTTGACCAAACTACCTACTGGCGTCAGTGCGGTGTTGTTTACCAAGCGGCCAACCGTTCCCTGCACATCGGTAATCGCACCGGTGCCAGCACTGCCACCACCCAGCAAACCGCCATTTCCGCCGGTCAAGCCACCCACCAGTCCCAAAACGGGATCCAGCAAGCCACCGGTTCCACTACCCGCTTGGCCACCTGTCAAACCACCCAACAGACCCAAAACAGGATCCAGCGGACCACCTTGGGTACCACCAGTCAAGCCACCCGTAAGGCCACCCAACAGATTGTTAACCGTACCTACAACTGGCGTCAGTGCGCCCTGATCGCCAACCAGGCCATTAACCAAACCACCCACCGGAGCCAAAGGACCGCTAGCAGAGGTCAAATCATTCACCAGGCCGGTAACAGGTGCCAAAGCGCCCGTTTGTGGATCAACCAGACCGTTGACCAAACTACCTACTGGCGTCAGTGCGGTGTTGTTTACCAAGCGTCCAACCGTTCCCTGCACATCGGTAATCGCACCGGTGCCAGCACTGCCACCACCCAGCAAACCGCCATTTCCGCCGGTCAAGCCACCCACCAGTCCCAAAACGGGATCCAGCAAGCCACCGGTTCCACTACCCGCTTGGCCACCTGTCAAACCACCCAACAGACCCAAAACAGGATCCAGCGGACCACCTTGGGTACCACCAGTCAAGCCACCCGTAAGGCCACCCAACAGATTGTTAACCGTACCTACAACTGGTGTCAGTGCGCCCTGATCGCCGACCAAGCCATTGACCAAACCACCCACCGGAGCCAAAGGACCGCTAGCAGAGGTCAAATCATTCACCAGGCCGGTAACAGGTGCCAAAGCGCCCGTTTGTGGATCAACCAGACCGTTGACCAAACCACCCACTGGCGTCAGTGCGGTGTTGTTTACCAAGCGGCCAACCGTTCCCTGCACATCGGTAATCGCACCGGTGCCAGCACTGCCACCACCCAGCAAACCGCCATTTCCGCCGGTCAAGCCACCCACCAGCCCCAAGACGGGATCAAGCAAACCACCCAAAGCAGAGCCTGAAGCCTGTCCGCCAGTGAGACCACCGACCACGCCAAGAACCGGATCAAGCACCCCGCCAAGCAGATTGGTCGCTGTTGCCCCTTGTGAACCGGTCAATCCACCGACAATACCCAGAACGGGTGACAAGGCTGCTGTTGTGGACAGGTTTGAGACATTGTTGATGTTTGGATTTGACTGTGCGTTGGCAACACCACCGGTAATACAAAAACTTAAGATACCGGCTGCCACTGTTTTGGTAAGAATACTGCCGCTGCGTTTTCCTTTGGTTTTAGTTGTTTCAGATACGGCAACGTAGGCGCCTGTATGTTCATTCCAAACAGACTTGTAGATATGGTTCATTTGTAGCGCTCTCCAAACAATAGAATAGAAATACCGCACCTATACTCATCATCTTTTGATTGCCTTACAAATACATAAATTGCTACAGCAAAAACAGAAAACAAACTTAATGCGGTCTATATTAAAAATAGAAATACATGTAACTTTTGGGGAGAACGATAACACTAGAAAGTTACTTTAGAAACATGAGCACTGACCGATTTAAGTTTATAAATTTTGATTTATTTAATAAATATTTTTTATAACATTACTAATATTTTTAATAATTTATTTTCACAAATCAATTAAGTAACAATTTTTTTCAACAACCATCAATTTATGATATTCAAGGAAAGTAACAATCCCTTATCTTCACTATATCTTCATGATATTTATTCACATCACACTGCAACAATCGCAGTGATTTTTTTTCACCGGGATGAAGTAAATGGTTTTTATTTGCACTTAAATTGTAAATTATTGTAATAATGTTGTTTTAATGCAGCGCATTCTAATTTATTAATTAATTTCCATAACTTATTAAAATAAGTTAATACAAAAAAACACTGCTTTTAAGCGAAAAAGCAGTGTTTTTAATTCTAAATTCAACGATTTTGGCAAATAAACCATCTGTCAACAGGGATTTTCCCAACAACAGCGCTGGTTCAAAAAAAACAAGCCTGGATAAGGAATGAAACTTTTTTAATCCCATAAATTACAAGGTTGCGACAAGCGCATAGATGAGTTTAGCGGTTGCGGCATATATTGCTTGTCGTCCTGCATTTAAGCCCTATAATTGAATTTGTTATCATTTTGTCATATACACGGCAAGCACCTATACTGCCACTTGACCCATTTATACAAAGCCTCATTCATCATGAACACTACGTCTGCTAATCAAGTTGAATTTACAATTAACCGCAATCCCAATCCATTACCCGAGGCAGAGCGCAATGCCATCTTGCAAAATCCAGGTTTTGGCAAGTACTTCACCGATCATATGGCCACCATTGACTGGAGTCGCGAACAAGGCTGGCACGATGCACGCGTTGTTCCCTATGGCCCTTTACAACTGGATCCGGCCGCTTCGGTCCTGCACTATGCCCAAGAAATCTTTGAGGGCCTGAAAGCCTATCGTCATGCAGATGGTTCAGTCTGGACTTTCCGCCCTGAAGCAAATGCAGAACGCTTTCAATTGTCTGCGCGCCGCCTGGCACTGCCCGAACTTCCTGTAGATTTGTTCATTGAGTCCCTGAAACAACTGATTAGCGTCGACAAAGCCTGGGTGCCCAGTGCCCCTGAAACCAGTGCCTATATCCGCCCGTTCATGATTGCCAATGAAAGCTTCCTGGGTGTTCGCTCTGCAGAACGCGCCGCTTATCATGTAATTGTCAGCCCTGCCGGCTCTTATTTTGCCAAGGGCATGCAACCTATTTCCATCTGGCTAGCCTCCGAATTTTCACGTGCTGGCAAAGGCGGTACCGGAGAGGCCAAATGCGGTGGTAACTATGCTGCTTCTTTGTTGCCACAACAGGAAGCCTATGCCAATAATTGCTCACAGGTACTGTTCCTGGACGCCGAAGAGCACACTTACCTTGAAGAACTGGGCGGCATGAATATCTTCCTGGTCCGCAAAGACGGTACGCTTATCACCCCCAAACCCTCCGGCAGCATTCTTAAAGGCATTACCCGTGCCAGCCTGATTCAGCTAGCCGAAGACATGGGCCTGAAAGTGGAAGAACGCAAGGTGGCCTTGCAAGAATGGCGTGATGGCATCAATTCGGGTGAAATTACCGAGGCATTCGCTTGCGGCACTGCTGCTGTTATCGCCCCCATCTGCGCCCTGAAAAGCAAAGATTTCATTATTGGTGATGAAAACGCCCCAGCCGGAAAAGTAACCGTTGCCTTACGCAATAAATTAACCGGCATTCAATATGGCTTGGAAGAAGATACCCATGGCTGGCTAACCCGCCTGGCATAAGGTAATGCTGCAATACCCGTCCGGAATGAAAAGCGGGCCCCTTTTATCAAGGAGATCTCATGCGAATCAAGGCGTCAGAATCATTATTATTGGTTATTGATATTCAAAGCCGCATGTTGCCCGCAATTAATCAAGGCCAGGAAGTACTTAACCAGGCCATCTGGATGGTAGATGTTGCCCAAGCCATTGGCATACCTGTTCTAGCAACAGAACAGTACCCCAAAGGTTTGGGTCACACCGACGCGAACTTGCTTTCGCGCATACCCGAACAGCTGATATCGGAAAAAATCCATTTTTCAGCGGTTATTGGTGAAAATTTGCTAAACATGCCTTTTTCCGAACGCAGACAATGGGTTATTGTTGGCACCGAAGCGCATGTCTGCGTGCAGCAAACCGCCCTGGATCTGCTGGCTACCGGCCGCGAGGTTTTTATTGTGGATGAAGCGGTTGGCTCTCGTCATCCACGGGATAAAGCACTGGCCCTGCAACGCCTGCAACAAAATGGTGCAGAAATCGTATCACGCGAAATGGTGGCCTTCGAATGGCTGGAAGAAGCCAACACGCCCCTGTTCCGGGACGTGCTGAAGCGCTTTATCCGTTAACATCCCGACTTAGTTGCTGTGTCTTTACGCTTAACGTAAACAGTCTTGCCAAAACATGCTTTTCTATAGCGAACTTAATTAACCTTAAGCAACTCGACTTCAAATTTCAAATCGCTGTTCGGAGGAATGACATTTCCGGCGCCACGCTCGCCATAGGCCGAACGTGAAGGACAAAACAATACCGCAGAACCACCCTCTTTCATTTTTTGCAAACCTTCTGTCCAACAGGGGATAACACGGCTTAAGGGAAACGAAATGGGTTCGTTGCGTTTGTAGGAAGAATCAAATTCAGTGCCATCAAGCAGGGTGCCACGGTAATGAACCTTAACAGTATCACTGGGTTTAGGACTGGCACCAGCACCCAATTTGGTGTGCTCAACCCTGACACCGTTTGACAAGGTATCAACTGCAACCGCTTGTGCCATGACAGCACTGCTGCCTAGCAAAGTCAAAGTACCAATAGCGAATGTAATTAAAGATTTTTTCATACAAGAACCTGTCAATTTATTATTAAAAACGCCAGCCTTACCGTTCAATGTTCCGGCAATAGCAAGTGTGAAACCTATGCCCATCATTCAAACAAGCGTTCCATCAATACAGAACAGAACGCCTGTCACTTTCAGACTTCAATTGGCAGCCTGATCAGCAATTTCCTCATAACCCGTGTAATTGGTATAACCTTCCTGACCGCCCACATAAAAAGTGGCAGGATCAAAAGACGTCAGGGGCCAATCGTTTTTCAACCGCTCTACCAAGTCAGGATTGGAGATGAATGGACGACCAAAAGCAACCAGATCAGTCAGGCCTTCCTTCAAGTCCCTTTCTGCTTCTGGCTTGGTATATTCACCCGCCAAAATCAAAGTACCGCTATAGGCTTTCCTGAACTGCTCAAGAAATGTCTTGCCATTTGTATTATTAAGAATGGCCTTGCGGTTGCTGATATGAACATAGGCCAACTTTCTGACAGACAACTGACGGGCCAGCTCAAGCCAGGTTTGCGCTTCGCCTTCGAAGGCGGGCATATCAAAAATCCGGTTAAACGGTGCCAGGCGAATACCTACACGCTGGCTCCCAATTTTGGCCACTACCGCATCAACCACTTCCAGCACAAAAGCCAAACGGCCCTCAACAGTAGCGGCACCATATCGGTCATCGCGGGTATTGATGCCTGCATTAATGAATTGTTCGATCAAATATCCATTGGCACCATGAATTTCCACCCCGTCAAAACCGGCTTCACGGGCATTGACCGCTGCCTTGGCAAAATCCTGAACCACCCCCTTTACCTCTTCGGTAGACAAGGCACGAGGCTGGCTGGCCTGAATCCTGGCAGGGTTGCCATTTTCATCATAAGCAAACGCAGTGGTATTTTCTGCCGTTTTATTGCTTACCCCAACCGGGGCAGCGCCATTTTCCTGCAAAGTAACATGAGAGATGCGTCCTACATGCCAAAGCTGACTGAAAATTTTTCCACCTTTCTCATGCACCGCACCCGTGACTTTCTTCCAACCCTCAATTTGCTCAGCGCTATGCATGCCTGGCGTAAACAAATACCCCACACCCTGACGGGAAATTTGTGAACCCTCGGTAATAATAAGCCCAGCACTGGCTCTTTGCTGGTAATAAAGGGCGGTTTGCTCATCGGCAACCGTATTGACGGCTCTGGAGCGCGTCATGGGTGCCATCACAATACGATTATTCATATGCAATCCGGCCAAATCATAGCCCGAGAAAAGATCGCTCATTGATTAAATTCCATTCAAATATTTAGAAAAAAAGGCCCGGTTTTGAAAGCCTTGAAGGCATCCAATACACCTGACCGATACAACTAGACTACCATTTCTGCAAATATAAAATACCGAAATCGAGAAACTCACCCTGCCAACACCTTGCAAGACCCTGAACTTCTCGAATTCGGCAACATGGTCAGTCGGAATTATTATCAGAAACAAGCATGAACCTGACTGACCTGAGCACTAGTAAGAATAGAATGAATATGGGTTAACCTTATTATAATCAACCAATTCCTGCATAACGACTTCACGGGCGACTCCGCTGTTAATAAAAATCCTGGGATAGTCGGAATCGGTCAGGCTGATCTGTTCAACTTTTTGCCCTATAGAAGGGCTGACCGCATTCGGAACAAATGGATAATCAGACTCCCTAAACCCATCAGCATATGCCACACCTGCAACCATGCTTGATGCGAGTAGCATTACTTTAACAAAGTTTTTCATGACCGTAACTCCATATAGTTACAAGAACTGAAGCTTGATGGCTGATCATTGATTAACTATTTGTTTAATATACAATCAGCCACTTTGTTAGATTGATCCCGGCTCCCATGCGTTCCCGACAAAATTATTATTTTTTTAAATAAAATCATACAGTTATAAAAAAATAATTTAATGAGACCTATTTAAATTACATAATATTTATCGTAACAGAGCCTGTCTTTCCCTACAGCTGGCATCGGAACATTCATGAGGCCGTCATGGTGCGATGGTTTGACAGATTCAGGTACGATCAGTAAGATCACAGCCATTACAAGCCCGAATGAAATGAGCAAAACGCTTGTCTTCTATGGTTTCAGCATAATGTACGAATCAAAAAAACAACCCTTATTACCGGCACGACATTTCAGATATCGCCTGCTTGCCCATGTTTTTTATGCGCTTATTGTCATGGTGGTCACGATGGCCATTGGCGTGATAGCCCATCTTATACTGGAGCCAATAAACTGGCATGATGCCTTGCTTAACACGGCCCTTATTATTGGCGGCTTAGGTCCGTACATTGTGCCCGAAAGCGTTGCTGGAAAGGTATTCTTTGCGCTCTACAGCATGTTTGTCGGATTGGTTTTTATAGGAACGCTGGGTCTCATTCTGGCGCCACTGGCTCACCGTATTATTCATAAATTTCATCTGGATGATGACCAAGATCTTTAGCTAGACTACAAATTCCGCCTGTCTGGCTGCACCCGGCATTTAATACGGCAGCTATATTCCCAAATACTGAACCACAATCAAAAACTCAATCAAAGTACAGAGCTATTTTGCTTTTCAGGCCAGCCGCTGTTATTTCACCCATATGCACACCCTGCAACTGCCTCTGTGCATCAAAAAACAGGGTTGTTGGCAAGCCCCTTGCCCGCACCTGATGCATCACCCTAGAAACCGGATCCAGCAAAACATTGTTTAACATCAATTGCTCTGCCTGAAGAAAACCCTGAACATTTTTCAGGCTTTCACCCTGATTGATCATGACAAACGCAATATCAGGAAATTGTTCCTGGGCCTGCTCAAAGGCAGGCATTTCACGACGGCATGGCGGACACCAGCTGGCCCACAAATTCAGCACAACCGGCTTCCCGCGATATGCACTTAAAGAAACCGGCTGTTGATCGAGTGTTGCCAATTGCACATCTGGAAAATCTATTGATGAACGCTGCATCATGCTAAGGGCATTACCTGCTACCAGCCATATCAACATGCCAGCCACCATGCCTATCAAGACTGGCTGACGCAGGAGCGGGATTTTTCGGGTACGCCACAAAACGTACATAATAGCGACCAGCAAACCCGCCCACCACAAATACCCCCCATCACTGATGGCAATGATCGACAACGGTTTTTGCAAGTATTCGTCCCGCCACTGAAAAATGTGCACTAGCCGGGCAGCAACAATCCCCCAAAAAACCGCATCCAGCAGCAAACCGCCTGCCGCCTTACGTTTATCGTCTTTCGGGCGTAACGCCAGAAACCGGGCTATCACCCATGCAAGAAACAGGACAATTGCCAGTAAAACAAGCTGGACAGAAAAAGGACCAATACTAATCACTACTCACCCTTATCAAAAAAAGTATCTGATTAAAAGAACACCTGTCTGCCAACCCATTAATCTAAAGAATACTTTGGAAAGATACATTGGTTATTTTAATGACATGCGATATTCAATGACGCCAGGTTTTTCGGCAACCCAATCATACAGTTTTTGGGCGGTGTGATTAGTTTCCTGCGTATGCCAATATAAACGAGCACAATCCAGCGAGTTTGCTTGTTGTTTGACGTATTCAATCAGGCGTTTACCAATGTGCTGCCCACGGGCTTCTGGCGATACATACAAGTCTTCCAGATAACAAAAGCTTTGTTCTGCCCAAGTAGAACGATGAATAACATAATGCACAAAACCCAAGACCTTTTCGCCCTGTTTAGCTATCGCACAATAAACCGGTTCAGCCTCATCAAAAAAGCGTTGCCATGCCGTTTTTGTTACGGTGTTAGATAAACAAACTTTATAAAAATCCTGATACGCCAACCAATAAGGAAGCCATTGGGAATAATCTTGTTGTTGCACAGGGGCAATTTGCACGTCTAAATTTTGCATCACTCTACTCCTTGATCTCGAGTCTTTCGTAAATGGGAGTCTAGAGTTTAATTCCATAATGGTATCCTCATAAGATACACTTTTAATATTTTTTAAGGTACCAGTTTTATGGCAAAGTCATCGTCTTTCCCGCATTTGATCCTACCCAAGGGAAACATCAAGGACGGACTGTATTATGCTTTGCGTGATGCGATCCTGGATGGGCGCTTGTCTTCAGGCATCAAATTGCCTTCAAGCCGTGCATTAGCAGAAATGATGTCTATTTCCCGTAATTCTGTACTGGCAGCTTTTGATCGTTTATTAGATGAAGGTTATTTACTCACTAAATCCAGTTCAGGAACTTATGTGGTGGAAACCATTCCCGATCATTTAATTCAGATTCAGCAAGATGTAGCTCACTCGAAACAAAGCAAGCCGCAACCATTAAACATTAACCCCTACCTTGAAAGCTTATTGCCAGCATGGAAAAAACAATCATTACCCAGCCAGGGGGAAAAAATGTTTCATGTCGGGGTTGGCTGTCTTGATATATTTCCGCATCAACTCTGGGGAAAATTATTAACGCACGCTTGGCGAAAATCGTATCATCAATTAGGAGAATCGCATGATCCGCGCGGTTATTTACCTTTGCGTCAAGCCATTTGTCACTATGTACGTTCCACACGGGGGATAAACTGTAACGAAGAACAAATCATTATTGTAAATGGCATACAGCAAGCGATTCATTTGGCCGCTTATACTTTATTAAAACCACAAGATCAGGTTTGTTTGGATGAGCCGGGTTATGACTCAGCACTCAATATATTCCGCAGTTTTGGGGTTGACGTACATCCGGTGAGCAGTGATGACGAGGGCATGCGTATCCCGGAGATCATTCAAGATTATACCAAGAGCAAACTTATTTATACGGCCCCCTCACATCAATTTCCCCTGGGTGGAACCTTGAGTTTATCTCGGCGTTTCATGTTGTTAGACTGGGCAGCTCAACAGCAAAAATGGATTTTTGAAGATGACTATAATAGTGAATTTCGTTATCGAACACATCCCATTCAGGCATTGCAAGGCTTAGACCAACAACAACGGGTCATTTATTCAGGCACTTTTTCGAAAATGATGTTTCCTGAATTTCGCTTGGGATTTATGGTGGTTCCCGAGAATTTAATTAATGCCTTTAGTTTAGCGAAATACTATACAGATACACGTAGCTCACACCTGGAACAGGTCGCTTTGACTTTATTCATTCAAGAAGGACATTACGCCCGGCATGTGAGAAAAGTTCGCAAAGCCTGTTATGAACGCCAACAAGCGTTGATTGAGGCAATTCAAAATCATCTTGCCGACATCTTGACCGTTCAACCCACAGACTCAGGAATTCATCTGGTTTGCTGGTTGAAAAACAATTGGACCGAACAAGCATTCATCAAAAAATGTACTGAAGCCGGGTTATTTGTTCAGCCATTATCCCGATATTGTCAGCACAGTACTCAAAAAGCGGCCGTCTTGTTTGGTTATGCGGCCCATAATCCAGATGAAATCAAAGAAAATATTGAAAAGTTGGCAAATATGCTGCGGCAGGACGACAATGCAAACTTTGCTGGAGAATAAGGCAGTTTGGGACTCGAAGAATATGAGATGAGAAGCGCGCCCCAATCGGCCACCAGACAGGTGGCCGATATTAAGGGCGGCTATTTAAAGAAGCTATAGAGAACGCAAAAAGACGCTGGACAACAAGCCAGGTCTTACTTAGGAATAGCGGCGTTCCAGCTCGTCCCATTCAGGCTTGCTCACCAGGCGCTGCCTTTCGGCAAACGTCGCGACCAACCCGCTGGACTCTTGCACTTCCTTCTCGTCACGCAACACCGTCAGGGCTTTCTGCATGCCGGTAACGGCGCCCTGCAAGGCCGCGTTGGCATACAGTACGATGCCAAAGCCCAGTTCGGCCAGCTGATCGGCATTGAAAATAGGCGTACGGCCACCAATCACCATGTTCATCAACTGCGGCTTGGCAAGACGCTGGGGAAGCGCGCGCACTTGCTCGGCTTCTGTAACGGCTTCCACAAACAGAATGTCGGCACCGGCTTCGGCGAACTTCTGGGCACGCTCGATCGCTGCCTCAAAACCATGGGTAGCTGCCGCATCAGTACGCGCCATAATCAAGAAATCAGGATCCTGACGTGCGTCGACCGCCGCCTTGATCTTGCTGACCGCTTCTTCGGTGGAGATCACCTCTTTGCCTGAGAAATGACCGCAGCGCTTGGGCGCAACCTGATCTTCCAACTGAATGCAGTCAGCACCGGCACGTTCAAGAACCCGCACAGTGTGACGAACATTCAGGGCATTGCCAAACCCCGTGTCGGCATCGACAATCAGTGGCACATCTACGGCGTCACGGATTCTGGCAGTATGATCGGCAATTTCGTGTAAACCCATGAATCCCTGGTCGGGCATGCCAAACCACATATTGGTCACGCCCGCACCCGTCACATAAATGGCCTGAAAGCCAAGATCGGCAATTACTTTGGCCGACAAGGCATTAAATGCACCGGGAACGATAATGCCTCGGCGCGCTTCGACGAGTGATCTGAGTTGCTTTCTTGTCGACATGCAATAAATCCTTTTTTAACAATATTAAAAGTTAATCAATTTTCTGGCGTTTTCAAAAACGCATCAGCCGGAATCCGTACATAGCCTTCCATCAGGACACGAGCGCTTCGGCTCATGAGCGCCTTTTTCACGGTCCACTGCCCTGCTTCTTCAATCGCTTGTGCCCCCACCCGCAATGTACCCGAGGGATGACCGAAGGTAACAGATTCGCGTTCACCTCCGCCTGCCGCGCGATTGACCAGGGTGCCGGGAATGGCCGCAGCCGTACCGATAGCTACCGCTGCGGTGCCCATCATCGCATGATGCAATTTGCCCATGGAAAGCGCCCGTACAACCAAGTCTATATTATCGGCGGACACCTGCTTGCCGCTGGATGCCGTGTAATCGGCAGCCTCACCCACAAAAGCCACCTTGGGTGTGTGCTGGCGACGGGCGGCTTCCTCTATATTGGCAATGAGCCCCATTCGCAGCGCACCATGCGCGCGAATGGCTTCAAACATGGCCAATGTCTCGGCGTTACTGTTGATATCATCCTGCAGCTCCGTGCCGGTAAAACCAATGTCCCGGGCATTTACAAACACAGTTGGAATACCCGCGTTGATCATGGTCGCCTGCAACTGGCCGACACCGGGTACATCCAGCTCATCGACCAGATTGCCAGTAGGAAACATGGCGCCACCAGCGCCCTCTTCGTCTGCTGCCGGGTCCAGGAATTCAAGCTGCACTTCAGCGGCGGGGAAGGTAACCCCATCCAGCTCAAAGTCGCCTGTCTCCTGCACCTCACCGTTGGTGATGGGCACATGTGCCACAATGGTCTTACCGATATTGGCCTGCCAGATATATACGGTGGCAACACCATTGGCCGGAGTACGGTCGGCATCGATCAATCCATTGCTAATCGCAAAAGGCCCCACGGCTGCCGAGAGGTTTCCGCAATTACCGCTCCAGTCGATGAAAGGCTGATCGATAGACACCTGACCGAACAGATAATCAACATCATGTCCGGCACGCTCGCTTTTCGACAGAATCACAACTTTACTGGTACTAGAGGTCGCACCGCCCATACCGTCGGTTTGCTTGCCGTAAGGATCCGGGCTGCCGATCACGCGCAGCAACAGTGCGTCGCGCGCGGCACCGGGCGTCTGTGCAGCTTCGGGCAGATCACTCAGCCGAAAAAATACACCTTTGCTGGTGCCACCTCGCATATAGGTGGCGGCAATTTTAATCTGTGGTGCTCGTGTCATTGCATTCCCCCTATTTGTCATCATGACTGGCTGGCGACAGGCGATTCAATAAAATCCTGCGCAAAGCGTTGCAGAACCCCGCCGGCCTCATAGATGGAGACTTCTTCAGCGGTATCCAGACGGCAGGTCACCGGCACTTCCAGGCGTTCACCATTTTTACGAACAATCACCAGTATCAGCGTTGATCGCGGTTCGGGCTTACCGACCACATCGTAGGTTTCCGTGCCATCGATGTTCAGTGTCTTGCGATTGACGCCCGGCTTGAATTCCAGCGGCAATACACCCATGCCCACAAGATTGGTGCGGTGAATCCGCTCGAACCCTTCCGCAACAATCGCTTCGACACCGGCAAGACGCACACCCTTGGCCGCCCAGTCGCGTGAAGAACCCTGGCCATAGTCTGCTCCCGCCACGATAATCAGCGGTTGCTTGCGTTCCATATAGGTTTCGATGGCTTCCCACATACGCACCACTTTACCTTCCGGTTCGATGCGCGCCAGAGAACCTTGTTTGACCTCACCGTTTTCCAATACCATTTCATTAAGCAGCTTGGGATTGGCGAACGTGGCCCGCTGTGCCGTCAGATGGTCGCCTCGATGCGTTGCGTAAGAGTTAAAGTCCTCTTGCGGCAACCCCATCTTGGCCAGATATTCTCCGGCAGCGCTGTTAGGCAGAATAGCGTTGGAAGGCGACAGGTGATCGGTAGTAATGTTGTCGCCCAGCACCGCCAACGGACGCATGCCCTTGAGCGTGCGTTCGCCTGCCAGCGCACCTTCCCAGTACGGCGGACAGCGAATATAAGTGCTTTGCGGACGCCATTCGTACAACGGATTGACCGATTCACCATCGCTAACATTGATCGCAAACATCGGTTCATACACACTGCGAAACTGCTCTGGTTTCACGCTGCTAGCCACAATGGCATCGATTTCTTCATCGGTAGGCCAGATATCCTTCAGGGTAACCGGCTGACCGTTCTGGTCTGTGCCCAGCACGTCTTTCTCTATGTCAAAGCGAATCGTACCGGCAATCGCGTAAGCCACAACCAGCGGCGGTGAGGCCAGGAATGCCTGTTTGGCATAGGGGTGGATACGGCCATCGAAATTACGGTTGCCCGATAGAACGGCGGTCGCATACAAATCACGGTCGATAATTTCCTGCTGAATGACAGGATCCAGCGCACCGCTCATGCCGTTACAGGTGGTACAGGCGAAGCCCACGATGCCAAAACCCAGCTTCTCGAGCTCGGGCAAGAGATTGGCCTCTTCCAGATACAGCTGGACTGCTTTGGATCCCGGCGCCAACGATGATTTGACCCACGGCTTGCGTACCAGGCCCCGCGCGTTGGCATTACGTGCCAGCAGCCCGGCCGCAATCACGTTACGCGGGTTACTCGTATTGGTGCAACTGGTAATCGCGGCAATAATCACCGCTCCATCGGGCATGAGCCCCGGTTCGTTTTCAACCACACCTGAAATACCACGGCTGGCAAGCTCTGAAGTGGGTACGCGACGATGCGGATTGGACGGGCCGGCCAGATTACGTACCACCGTTGACAAATCAAAGGAGAGCACGCGCTCATACTGCGCGGTTTTCAGACTGTCAGCCCACAGGCCCGTCTGCCTGGCATAGGTTTCCACCAGCCTGACCTGTTCGTCATCACGGCCGGTCAACTTCAGGTAATCAATCGTTTGCTGGTCAATGTAAAACAGCGCGGCAGTGGCGCCATACTCGGGCGTCATGTTGGAAATCGTGGCGCGATCGCCCAGCGTCAGGCGGGATGCGCCTTCACCGTAGAACTCCAGATAAGACGAGACCACTTTCTGCTCACGCAAAAACTCGGTCAGAGCCAGGACCAGATCGGTGGCGGTAATGCCTGGCTGCAATTGCCCGGTCAGTTCAACACCGATAATGTCTGGCAAACGCATCCAGGACGCACGCCCCAGCATCACACTCTCGGCCTCAAGTCCGCCCACGCCAATGGCGATAACGCCCAGCGCATCTACATGAGGCGTATGACTGTCGGTGCCAACCAGGGTGTCCGGAAAGGCAATCCCATCACGACTGTGAATGACCGGCGACATCCGCTCCAGATTGATCTGGTGCATGATGCCATTGCCTGGAGGAATCACATCGACGTTCTTGAACGCCTTCTTGGTCCAATTGATAAAATGAAAGCGGTCGTCATTGCGGCGATCTTCGACAGCGCGATTCTTGGCAAAAGCATCCTTGTCAAAACCGGCATATTCAACGGCCAGCGAATGGTCCACGATCAACTGCGTGGGTACTACCGGGTTGATCTGGGCAGGATCGCCCCCTTGCTTGGCAATCGCCTCGCGCAACCCGGCCAGGTCTACGAGCGCGGTCTGACCCAGGATATCGTGACACACCACGCGTGCAGGAAACCACGGAAAATCCAGATCACGCTTGCGTTCAATCAGTTGCTTGAGTGAGTCCGTGAGTGTCGCCGGGTCGCAGCGACGCACCAGGTTTTCAGCAAATACGCGCGAGGTATACGGCAGCGTATCGTAGGCGTTGGGTGCAATGGCATCAACGGCAGCACGCGCATCGAAGTAATCCAGCCCCGTGCCGGGCAGTGGCTTGCGGTTTTCAGTATTCATAGGAATCAACGCTTTTCTAGCGGAATGAATGTTTGATCTTCAGGGCCATTATAGTTGGCTGTCGGACGAATAATTTTGTTGTCGATACGCTGTTCGATAATGTGCGCTGCCCAGCCTGCGGTACGTGCAATCACAAACAGCGGTGTGAACATGGCGGTAGGCACGCCCATCATGTGATAGGAAACGGCCGAGAACCAGTCCAGATTCGGGAACATTTTCTTGATGTCCCACATGACGCTTTCCAGGCGTTCGGCAATGTCGAACATTTTCATATTCTGCTGCGTTGCCGACAGGTTGCGCGCCACCTCTTTGATGACTTTGTTGCGCGGATCGGAAATCGTATACACGGGATGACCAAAGCCAATGATGACCTCTTTGTTTTCTACGCGGCGACGAATATCGGCTTCGGCATCATCTGGCGTTTCGTAGCGTTTTTGCACTTCAAAAGCGACTTCGTTGGCGCCACCGTGCTTGGGGCCGCGCAATGCACCGATCCCACCGGTAATGGCCGAATACATATCCGAACCTGTTCCGGCAATCACCCGGCAGGTGAACGTGGATGCATTGAACTCGTGCTCAGCGTACAGGTTCAGCGAAGTATGCATGGCCTGGACCCACTCATCAGGAGGCGTCTCGCCATGGAGCAGATGCAGAAAATGCCCGCCGATACTGTCATCGCTGGTTTCGACATCAATGCACTTGCCATTATGACTATAGTGATACCAATACAGCAAAGCCGAGCCCAGACTGGCCATCAGACGGTCTGCAATATCGCGCGCATCGGGCAGGTTATGATCATCTTTTTCAGGCAGCACGCAACCCAATACCGATACGGCCGTGCGCATGACATCCATGGGATGACTGGAAGCAGGCAAGGCCTGTAGCGCATCCTGCAATTGAACAGGCAGGCCGCGCAGACGGCGCAGCTTCAGTTTATAGGAAGCCAGTTCAGCCTTGTTGGGCAGCTTGCCGTGAATGAGCAGGTGAGCGACCTCTTCAAATTCGCAGGCTTGCGCCAGATCCAGAATATCGTAACCACGATAATGCAGGTCGTTACCGCTGCGACCCACGGTACATAGTGCGGTATTGCCAGCGATAACGCCAGACAACGCAACTGATTTCTTTGGTTTAAAGCCCGTTGTTTCGGGTGCTTGTGTCATGGTATTCCTCCGCTACTTTACAATGCAAATAATGCGCTACAATTAATATTTGCAGTTTACGCAAGATTGCCAGAAATTGCATTAATAACAAGGCGAATATTGGTAAACCCTATACTGCATATTTGCAAATTTTGCGAATTTTTTATTTAATCAGCATTATCAAACCGGTATTAGATTCAATGGCCACCATGCGAAAAGTATTTATGGGCGTGCGATTACGCCGCTTGCGCGAAGAGCGCAAATTGACCCAGATAGGGCTGGCCCGCATGCTGGGCCTGTCACCCAGCTACCTGAATCAGATCGAACAGAACCAGCGGCCATTGACCATGCCGGTCCTGAGGCGCTTGAGCGAAGTGTTCAATATGGACGTCAACACGTTTTCAGACGACGAACAAACGCGAATGGTCGCTGCGCTGCACGAAGTGGCGGCTACCCTGCCGGCATCGGCGCTGGGCGGACATGAAGGGGCCCGAATATCACAGGCTGAAATACACGAGATCGCAACGAATATGCCGGCTGTAGGCCGGGTTTTGATTGATCTGCACCGCCGTCACCGCGAAGCGGCGGAGCGGCTGGAAGCCATGACTGAAAAAATGACCCTTCAAAATCAGAATCCCGGCAATCCTGCAGAAGCACTGCTGATACAGACACAACCCTACGAGGAAGCACGCGACTTTTTCTTTACCCATCACAATCATTTCGCGCAGCTCGATACGCACGCGGAGCAATGCCATACCGCCTGGGGGCTGGCTGACGTACCCACACCTGGCCTGGCGGACCGACTGGCGCAGCGCTTGCGCGAACAACACGGCGTTATGGTGGACACCCTGCCCACAGAAAAGGGCCTGCAACGCGCCTATAACCCGGCGCTGCGGCAGCTTAGCCTACCCCCGCATCTCACACCCGGGCAGCGGGCCTTTCAAATGGGAACACAATTGGCATTTCTGGAATTGGACACCATGCTTGAACGCATGGTGGACGTGCCACGCTTTTCCAGTCAGGCGGTACGCAAATTAGTACGCCTGGGCCTGGCTAACTATTTTGCGGCAGCGCTGATCCTGCCCTACCGACAGTTCCTGGCCGCTGCCGAGCAATTACAATATGACATTGATCTGTTAGGACAACGGTTTGGCGTCAGCTTCGAGACCGTTTGTCACCGCCTGAGCACCATGCAGCGACCAGATGCAACGGGCGTGCCGTTTTTCTTCATCCGCGTGGACCGCGCGGGCAATATATCAAAACGCCAGTCTGCTGCCCACTTTCATTTCTCTCGTGTCGGTGGCGCCTGTCCTTTATGGAATGTTTATGAAGCCTTCTCCAGTCCCGGGCGGATTCTCCGGCAACTGGCGCGCATGCCCGACGGACGTGTGTACCTGTGGATTGCGCGTACCGTATGCCGTCAGGCCGGCGGCTTCGGACAACCAACAAAAGATTTCGCTGTCGCACTGGGTTGCGATGTCGCGCATGCCCATCGGCTGGTTTATGCAAAAGGGCTGGATTTCAGCAATCCGGATATTCCCACACCCATCGGCATGGGTTGCAGGGTGTGCGAGCGGCCACAATGCGCACAACGCGCGTTCCCTTATATTGGCCGGGAACTGGACGTTAATGAAAACCTCAGCAGCATCTCTCCCTACCCCATGAACAGCCCTTGAGTTCGGGAACATAGAGAAGCTGTCGATTGGCGTTTAAATTCAAAATACGCAATATAAACTGTAAAACAGATTTACAAATCAAAAGCTGTGTTAATTATTTTTATCACTATGCCATAACCTACACTGCAAAATAAAAGCACAAAAATTTCCAAACTCAGTGACGTAATTTCCGAACTGAATGAAAATCGACAACAACATCCTTGACAAATGTCGAATCCCGGATAATGTTGAATTTTTTTTCATTTATATATCAATGGCTTACATAAAAACCCACTTGATTTTGAACTGGTGTCTCACAAGGTTTTGAATTTTGCAGGTAACGTCCCAGTAAGAACTAAACTTTACGAAAGAAAGGCAGTGTGATTAATTTCCTGCGTCTGACAGCCGAGTATCATCCGGACATCGTTGCGCGTCTGGACCAGATACTCGGACACATCATCCCCGTGTCAACGGAGGGCATTGACCATGCCTACTGACTTTGCCCTATTTCTTCAGCATGTGGCCCCCATATTGGCCCTCGCTGCGTGTAATTTTTTATAGCTGTCGAGCAGGCGGTGGTGCCTGTCTAGCCCCTCTAGTTTCATACTGGTTGGCGTCAAGCCAAAGAAGCGCACGCTACCGTCTACTGAACCCATGACCGCGTCCATTCGAGCGTTGCCAAACATCCGGCGGAAGTTAACCACGTAATCGTTCAGTTCCAACTCGCCATCAAGCAGCACCTCTAGCACCACATTCAAGGCCTGATAAAACAATCCACGCTCGATCGTATTGTCGTTGTACTGCAGGAAGGCTGCAACTAGCTCTTGCGCCGCCTCAAATTGCTGCAAGGCAAGATTGATCAACAATTTTAATTCTAGAACGGTTAGCTGCCCCCATTCCGTATTCTCGTCAAATTCGATGCCAATCAAGGTGGCAATATCAGAGTGCTCATCTAGGTCGTTGCTATCCAGCCGTTCTAGCAGTGCTGCCAAAGCGGTATCATCCAGGCGATGCAAGTTCAAGATATCGGTGCGGAACAATAGCGCCTTGTTTGTGTTATCCCAGAGCAAGTCCTCTAGCAGGTAAATTTCCGAATAGCCGGGCACCAGAATCCGGCAGGCAACGGCGCCCAACTGGTCATACACGGCCATGTATACCTCTTTGCCCATGTCTTTGAGCATGCCTAACAACATTGCCGATTCCTGGGCATTCGCGTTTTCACCCTGACCAGAAAAGTCCCACTCAACAAACTCGAAATCCGCTTTGGCGCTGAAAAAGCGCCACGACACTATACCACTGGAATCAATGAAGTGCTCAACAGAGTTATTTGGGTCTGTCACGACCTCGCTGACAAAGGTGGGCCGGGGTAAATCATTCAGACCTTCAAAGCTGCGTCCCTGCAGCAGTTCTGTCAGGCTCCGTTCCAGCGCCACCTTGAAGCTTGGGTGTGCTCCGAACGAGGCAAAGACACCGCCCGTTCGCGGATTCATCAAAGTGACGCACATCACAGGATAGATCCCGCCCAGCGATGCGTCTTTGACCAACACCGGAAAGCCCTGCTCTTCCAGCGCCTGAATCCCGGCCAGAATGCTAGGATATTTTGCCAGCACTTCGGATGGCACATCAGGCAATGCGATTTCACCTTCAAGAATTTCACGTTTTACCGCCCGCTCGAAAATTTCGGACAGAGATTGGACCTGCGCTTCAACCAGTGTATTACCAGCGCTCATGCCATTGCTGACGAATAGGTTTTCGACCAGGTTAGACGGAAAATACACCACTTCGCCATCGGACTGCCGTACATACGGCAGCGAACAGATACCGCGTTGCACGTTGCCGGAGTTGGTGTCGTACAGATGCGAGCTATTAAGCTCGCCGTCGGGATTATAAATTTTCAGGCAATGGGCATCTAGAATTTCAACAGGTAGCGCATTGTTAGGGCCAGCTTTGAACCAGCGCTCGTTCGGATAATGTACGAACGGTGCATTAGCGATCTCTTCGCCCCAAAATGCACTGCCATACAAATAGTTGCAATTCAGGCGCTCAAGGTATTCTCCCAATGCAGATGCCAACGCACTTTCTTTAGTCGCCCCTTTACCATTGGTGTAACACATCGGTGAGTGCGCATCGCGGATATGCAGCGACCACACATTAGGAACAATATTGCGCCACGAAGCAATTTCAATCTTTATGCCCATGCCCGCCAAAATGCTAGACATGTTGGCAATGGTTTGTTCCAGTGGCAGATCCTTGCCCGCAATATATGTGTTAGCGTCAGCAGCCGGCTTCAAAGTTAACAACGACTGAGCGTTGGCATCTAAACTCTCGACCTCTTCAATGACAAACTCGGGTATTGCTTGCACCACTTTTTTCACCGTGCAGCGTTCGATGGAACGCAAAATACCCCGGCGGTCTGCTTCCGGGATATCCGGCGGCAATTCAACCTGAATCTTGAAAATCTGCTGGTATCGATTTTCTGGATCGACAATATTATTTTGCGACAGTCGGATATTTTCGGTAGAAATATTGCGAGTCACGCAGTACAACTTCACAAAATAAGCGGCACACAAAGCCGATGAGGCCAGAAAATAATCAAAGGGGCCAGGCGCCGAACCATCGCCCTTATAACGGATGGGCTGATCGGCCACTACCGTAAAATCATCGAACTTTGCCTCAAGGCGTAGCTTATCAAGAAAGTTGACTTTGATTTCCATGAGGGGATCCTAAAAATGGTATTAAAAATGATGTAGCCGCTATTATCCGTCACCACGCGGGTACCGTGTAATAATTCGCTGCATATCGCAAATGTAGATTGGCGTTTAGTTTGAAAATCACACACCTGGGATTCGACAACAAAAATCGACATCCTCGACAAAAATGTAACATTTCAAAATTCACCTCTTGAAAATTTCAGTATCGTCCTTATAATTAGCACTCAAGGGCAACGAGTGCTAACAATCGCTGCCTTAACGATTTTTTAATTTAACTTACTAAGAAACAGGAGTTTCTCCATGGCATTGCGTCCTTTGCAAGACCGCGTGATTATCAAGCGCCTAGACAACGAGCTAAAAACAGCATCAGGCATTGTTATCCCTGACAGCGCAGCTGAAAAACCTGATCAAGGTGAAGTTATTGCTGTTGGTCCAGGCAAAAAAACAGAAGACGGCAAAGTATTGCCTGTAGACCTTAAAGTTGGCGACAAAGTATTGTTCGGTAAATATGCTGGCCAGTCCGTTAAAGTAGACGGCGAAGAACTACTGGTTATCCGCGAAGACGAAATTCTTGCGGTAGTTGCTTAATTTTAATGCATATTTTGTCTGCAATTAAAGCAGACAGTACTCAAATACAATCAAGGAATTCAAAATGGCTGCAAAGCAAGTATTATTCGGTGACGACGCACGCGTTCGTATCGTGCGTGGTGTAAACACACTGGCAAACGCTGTTAAAACAACACTGGGCCCTAAAGGCCGTAACGTAGTTCTCGAGCGCTCTTTCGGTGCTCCTACTGTTACCAAAGACGGTGTTTCTGTTGCTAAAGAAATCGAACTGAAAGACAAATTTGAAAACATCGGTGCACAACTGGTTAAAGAAGTTGCTTCAAAAACTTCCGACAACGCCGGTGACGGTACCACAACCGCAACCGTATTGGCTCAAGCTGTTGTAGAAGAAGGCCTGAAATACGTTGCCGCCGGCATCAACCCAATGGATCTGAAACGCGGTATCGACAAAGCCGTTGCCGCTGCAATCGAAGAACTGAAAAATCTGTCTAAGCCTTGCACCACCAGCAAAGAAATCGCCCAAGTTGGCTCTATTTCTGCCAACAGCGATTCTTCTATTGGTGACATCATTGCCAACGCCATGGACAAAGTAGGTAAAGAAGGCGTTATCACTGTCGAAGACGGCAAATCACTGGAAAACGAACTTGACGTTGTTGAAGGTATGCAATTCGACCGTGGCTACCTGTCTCCCTACTTCATCAACAACCAGGAAAAACAGGTTGCTGCCCTGGAAGACCCATTCATCCTGATTTTCGACAAAAAAATCAGCAATATCCGTGACCTGCTGCCCGTACTGGAACAAGTTGCCAAATCAAGCCGTCCTCTGCTGATCATCGCTGAAGACGTTGAAGGCGAAGCACTGGCAACACTGGTTGTCAACAACATCCGCGGCATCCTGAAAACCACCGCTGTTAAAGCACCTGGTTTTGGTGATCGTCGTAAAGCCATGCTGGAAGATATCGCCATCCTGACCGGCGGTACCGTTATCTCTGAAGAAACCGGCATGTCTCTGGAAAAAGCCACGATCGAAGATCTGGGCCAGGCAAAACGCATCGAAGTGGGCAAAGAAAACACCACCATCATCGACGGTGCTGGCGTTAGCGCAAACATCGAAGCACGCGTTAAACAAATCCGCACCCAAATCGAAGAAGCCACTTCTGACTACGATCGTGAAAAACTGCAAGAGCGCGTTGCCAAACTGGCAGGCGGTGTTGCCGTTATCCGCGTAGGTGCTGCCACCGAAGTTGAAATGAAAGAGAAAAAAGCACGTGTTGAAGATGCCCTGCATGCAACTCGCGCTGCGGTTGAAGAAGGTATTGTTCCTGGCGGCGGTGTTGCCCTGATCCGTGCCAAAAACGCAATCAAAGGCCTGACTGGTTCCAACGCTGATCAAGACGCTGGTATCAAGCTGATCCTGCGTGCCATCGAAGCCCCATTGCGCACTATCGTTGCCAACGCTGGTGATGAGCCTAGCGTTGTGGTTAACAATGTGGCAAATGGTACAGGCAACTTTGGCTACAACGCCGCTACCGGTGAATACGGTGATCTGGTTGAGCAAGGTGTTCTGGACCCAACCAAAGTAACCCGCACAGCACTGCAAAACGCAGCATCTGTAGCCAGCCTGTTGCTGACCACAGAAGCCGCCATTTGCGAAATCGTAGAAGACAAACCTGCTGCTGCAATGCCTGATATGGGCGGCATGGGCGGTATGGGTGGAATGGGCGGATTCTAATCTGTCCATTTCACGAAACGGAGGACTCCGTTCCTCCGTGTAGCGATATCAACCCGGGCCATGGCCCGGGTTTTTCTTTTCTGTCCAAGCGCATATTGAAGGGTCTGGCAAGCAAGTTGCACTACAATAACACCTGTGATGCATTGAACATCAACCGTAACAATTTGCCGGTTGCAAGTACCTTTTTACTTTTAAATCCATGACCTCACCTAATGAATCTCCGTTTAAAAGCAAAAGTGGTATACAGCGCATTTTTAAAGCAGCGCAATATTCCGCACAGGGCTTAAAGGCCGCCTTCAAGCATGAAGCCGCATTTCGCCAGGAATTACTCTTGTGCGCCATCATGACGCCCTTGGCGTTCTATGTGGGCCGCACCCTGCTTGAAACCCTGTTCCTGCTGGCAACACTGGTTGGTGTCCTGATTGTTGAATTGCTGAATTCCGCCCTAGAAGCCCTGGCCGATCAGATCAGCCTGGAACATCATCCACTACTGGGGCGTGCAAAAGATCTCGGCAGCGCTGCTGTCATGCTCGCAATTGTATTTACCACCATCGTCTGGATTGCCATTGCAATCGACCCATTTATTTGATTTAGTATGACTTTTACCGAAAAACTGGAAGCCGCCTGGAAAAATAGCAACTCCTTATTGATGGTAGGACTTGACCCCGATCCAAACCGCTTCCCCCCCTGCATCCAACAAAGCAAACAAGCCATATTTGATTTTTGCAAAGGCATTGTTGATGCCACTGCACCCTATGTTTGCGGATTTAAACCACAAATTGCCTATTTCGCTTCCGAAAGCGCCGAAGAACAACTGGAGGCACTTTGTGACTATATTCACAAAACCTACCCCCATCTGCCACTCGTGCTGGATTCAAAGCGTGGCGATATCGGCACCACCGCAGAACATTACGCCAAGGAAGCCTACAAGCGCTACCAGGCCGATGCCGTAACAGTTAATCCTTATATGGGCTTTGATTCAATTGAACCCTACCTGGCATGGCAGAACAAGGGCGTGATTATTTTATGCCGCACCTCAAATCCGGGTGGGTCCGACCTGCAGTTTTTTGAATCCTCAAGCGGTGAACCCTTGTACCTGCACGTCGCTTCTTTAGTAGCAGAAAAATGGAACCGTCATGGCCAATGCGGCCTGGTGGTTGGCGCAACCTTTCCTGAGGAACTTAAAAAAGTTCGTGCCAGGGTAGGCGATGACGTTCCTTTGCTGGTACCCGGCATTGGTGCCCAAGGTGGTGATATCAACAGTACCGTACACGCTGGCCAAAACGCCCGCTCTACTGGCATGATGATTAACTCTTCCCGTGCCATTCTGTACGCCAGCTGCGGTGACGACTGGCAAGAGGCCGCCGCAACCGTAGCCCTGCAAACACGCGATGCCATCAATGCGGCTCGTGCAATTGAAACCCGCTAATAAAAATGCCTGTGTTGCGATTCAAATCACAACACAGGCACTACCAAGCTGCCCCGCCCTTTAAGGGCAAGGAGGCAAGGTTAATTTTCTTCCAGAATCTTGCTGGCGGTAGTTAACGCAAATAACACCGACTGCCGCCGCACCTGCGTTCTGTCTCCGGCAAATTGCCGCGTAAAGGGCAAAGTCACAATACCCTCTTTCTTTCGGTAAGCAATCGCAAAACACACCATTCCTACCGGCTTGCCCTCGGTGCCCCCTGTGGGACCGGCAATACCTGTAGTACTAATTGCACAAGTGGCCGTGGTCGCCCGATTCAGTACTCCTTCAGCCATTTCAATCGCCACCTGCTCACTGACGGCACCAAATTTTTGCAATGCCTGCTCATTGACATCCAGGGACTCTATTTTGGATTCATTCGTGTAGGTCACAAAACCGCGATCAAACCATTCACTTGACCCTGAAACAGAGGTAATAGCCCCTGCCAGCAAGCCACCGGTACATGACTCGGCCGTGCCAAGCAACCACCCCTTGGCTTTTAGTATTTCACCCAAGCGGCTTGCCGCCACAAATTCCTGTTCTGAATATTCTGTCATGACGCCCCCGAAAATACCAATTTTGGATAGACACTAAAACCGGCTTAACCTTCAGATACCAACCAGACGCATCAGGATGGCAAGCACAAACAGCGTATAGGCCGAAGCAAGCAGGTCATCCCACATAATGCCAAAACCGTTTTTTAACTTTGCATCAAAATAACGGATTGGAGACGGTTTTACAATATCAAAGAAACGAAATAACACAAAAGCAACCAATTGCCATACCAGGTTCATGGGAGCAATGATAAACAGCACAAGCCAGAACGCCACGAATTCATCCCACACAATACCACCGTGGTCATCGGTTTTCAGTTCCTTGGCGGTATAGTGGCAGCAATAGGTACCATATAAAAACGCAAACAGCAAAAACAGGCCCATTAACCACTCGCCACCCAGAACCTGATGCAATGGCCACCATAACAGCCAGGCAAGCAGCGTTCCCCAGGTTCCTGAAGCGGGCCGCAATAAACCTGAACCCAAGCCAAACGCACAAAATCGATGAATATTGCCGGTTACCCATGAAAAACTGGGCCAATTGACCGGGTTTTTCTTGTTACTTAGAGACCTGCGGCGAAAAACTGATTGTTGCTGGGGGTTACTTTGATCCATTAGCGAATGTGTTCTTTTAATGATAAGTACATGAGGTTAATTATATTAACGAAAATGATCAAATCCCGAAGGCAGATCGCGAATTTCAATTAAATCTTCATCCAGTACTTTAAGTCCATGGCCCGTTGTGACAGAGCCGATCATGCTTAATGAAATACCTAATTCATCACCCACAGTACGGATTTTTTCCCGGGCAGACACCGGTGCAGTAAAGCATAACTCATAAACATCCCCACCGCCCAGCACTGATTTTAATTTTTGTGCCTGGTCAAGGCCTGCGATGGCCGGATTAACCGGTATTTGGCTGACATATAGAAGCGCCCCCTTGTTGCTAGCCTGCAAGATATGATTCAAATCTTGCAGCAAACCATCAGAAATATCAATGACGGCATAGGCAAGGTTACGCAGTGCCAGCCCAAGCTCAACCCGGGGCACCGGCATTTCCAGCCAGGCACGGGTTTTCTGCAGCAAGCCTTGCTCTGGGCCGCTTAATGTTTCACCCTGTTGAGCTTTCATCAATAAGGCCAAGGCTACATCAGCAGCCCCCAATGCCCCGGAAACCCAAATATCATCACCCTCATGGGCACTGCCACGAGTTAGGAACGGCGGCGAAACCGAACCGAATACCGTAACACTGATAACTATGCCTTGTTCGCTACGGGTAGTATCACCACCAATGAGCGGACAACCATGTTTAGCCGCCAGCTCATGAAAGCCGGCAGAAAAACGCTCAAGCCACGGCGCATTGAAATTAGGTAAGCCCAAACCCAAGAGACAGCCAATGGGCTTGGCGCCCATGGCCCCCAGGTCGGACAGGTTGACTGCCAAGGCCTTATGACCCAATTTGAATGGATCAACATCAGAAAAAAAGTGACGCCCTTCCAGCAACAAGTCGGTGCTGGTAGCCAGTTGTGCGCCGGCTGGCACATCAAACACGGCACAATCGTCACCCACCCCAACAAGAACTGTTGGGGCCGAGCGTGTAAAAAACTGCCTGATTAAATCAAATTCCCCGGCCATTAACGGTTAACGGCCAGAGTTGACTTCAGCCGCCCTGACTTGAGCCGCCAGTTTGTCGAGTACGCCGTTGACAAACTTGAAGCCATCGGTGCCGCCAAACTCTTTAGCCAGCTCTACTGCTTCGTTAATGGCCACTTTATAAGGAACTTCCACATGCTTGATCAGCTCGTAGCTGCCAATCAGGAGGATTCCGTGCTCGATCGGAGACAACTCCTCGAGTGGACGGTCTATATAGGGCGTAAATTGTTCACGAAGCATGGGCGCCTCGGCAAAAACACCGTGTAACAGTGTCTTGAACCAGACCCTGTCCGCATCGCCAAAGTCTTTATCTTCCTGAATATGGGCATCGATAGCACCCGCCTCACGCAGATCCGTATCACCACTGATCAGCCACGCGTAAATGCCCTGCAGGGCAAATTCACGTGCGCGACGACGGGCACTTCTGTTGTTCATTTTATTTTTATCAATCACTCGATATCCTATTTATCATCTTCATCGTCGAAATCGTCATCATCACGATCATCGTCTTCATAATCTTCGTCATCTTCCGCTTCGGGTACCAAAGCAGCAGACAAATTGGCCATTTCAACGGCAACCTGGGCACAATCCTTGCCTTTCTGGGCCGCGCGTACCTGGGCCTGCTCATCGTTTTCCGTTGTCAAGATACCGTTTGCGATAGGAATATTGGTATCCAGCGCGACCCGTGTAATAGCCGCCGCGCTTTCATTGCTGACAATCTCGAAGTGATAGGTTTCACCACGAATAACCGCACCCAACGCAATCAATGCATCAAATTCGAAAGTTTCTGCCATTTGCGCCAATGTAAGGCCAACCTCAAGGGCACCAGGAACGGTAACAACCATGATGTCACGTTCATCAACGCCCAGTTCGCCCAGTTCCTGCAGGCAAGCTTCCAGTTCGGCAAAACCGATTTCTTCGCTAAAGCGGGCACATACGATGCCAATATGCAGGCCTTCGCCATTAAGATCAGGGGCTAATGTATAAGGTTTCATAACGCTTCCTATTATTCAGAGTAAGTGGCAAATTCATTGAGAGGCAGATTCATAACCGGTTACCGTTAATGAGTAACCGGCCATGCTTGGCATTTTACGTGGAACTGCCAGCAAACGCATGGTTTCCACGTTCAAATCACGTAATATTTGTGCGCCTACCCCATAAGTACGCAAATCATAACGATCTGTTTTCTTCTGGGCTGGATCTTCTTTGCCCCATTGCGTCATGGTTTCCACCAAAGACTGGGCCGAACCCTGGCAATTAAGCAATACCAGCACGCCACTCTCAGCAGCGGCAATTGCCTTCATCGCCTCGGAAACACCCCAGCTATGCTCGCTGTCTTCGGTGTTAAGCAAATCAAGTACGGAAAGCGGCTCGTGCACACGAACCAATACCTCTTTTTCAGGGCTGATGTTGCCATGCACAAGCGCGATATGGGGTGCGCCTGAAGCCTTGTCTTTGTAGGCAACGGCACGAAACTGTCCCCATGGAGTCTTGAGCTGGCGCTCACCCAGGCGCTGGATCATGGACTCATGCTCACTGCGGTACTGGATAAGATCGGCAATGGTACCGATTTTCAGGCCATGCTCTTGGGCAAAAACCATTAAATCGGGCAAACGTGCCATCGTACCGTCAGCCTTGAGAATTTCACAAATAACGGCAGCAGGCGTTAAGCCCGCCATGGCCGTCAGGTCACAACCGGCTTCGGTATGGCCTGCACGGATAAGCACGCCGCCCGGAACCGCCTTGACCGGAAAGATATGTCCAGGATTAACCAGATCGGAAGGTTTTGCATCACGGGCAACGGCCACCTTGATGGTATGCGCCCTGTCGGCCGCCGAGATGCCTGTTGTTACCCCTTCAGCAGCTTCGATGGAAACGGTAAAATTGGTACCGAAGCTGGTGCCGTTGTTGCTAGCCATAAGCGGCAATTCAAGCTGCTTGCAGCGCTCTTCAGTAAGCGTTAAACAAACCAGGCCACGCGCATGCGTTACCATGAAATTAATGGCCTCTGGGGTAATAAACTCGGCAGCCATTACCAGGTCGCCCTCGTTTTCCCTGTCTTCTTCATCAACCAGAATGACCATGCGCCCCATTCTGAGTTCATTGACGATTTCAGAAACGGGTGAAATATCAAATTTTTGTTGTGCTACTGAGGCTTGTTCTGTTGCAGATGATGTCATAACGTAAGTTCCGGACAAATACGAGGGTTATTGTAAAAATCACAATAACGGAAAGGAAGTATTTTACCCATAGTATAGGGAGAAAATATGTAATTTGTACTGCGCGCCATATTGTAACAAGCACAATACATATTTTTCGCAATATCCTTTACCCTGCGGGCAGTATTCATGTCTTGTTTGCGTGATTATGCCCTATTCCGGCATAACCATAAAAACAATTTGATACATAAACCACAAAATCCATACCAATTTAATCACGCTGCCTTACGTCAAGGAAACCGGCCTCATGATTTAAATTTAAATAATTTGTTTTACAGTTCAATATTATATGTTCCATATTATGAAAGACAGGTTTAAAATAACGGTATGTTTGATTAATCTTAAAACAAGATTATCTTGATCCATCCAATTACCTCTCTCAGGGGGCACTATGCAAAACGACCTCGAAACACGCGCACTCGAATCCGACAATGAGGAACTCAAGCTTTGGCTTCGACTGCTTACCTGCAGCAACCTTATCGAAAATAAAATCCGCAGTCGCCTGCGTGTTGAATTTGAAACAACCCTGCCACGCTTTGATTTGATGGCACAGTTGGCCCAGGAGCCCAAGGGCATGAAAATGGGCGATCTGTCTGAGCGACTGATGGTAAGTAACGGCAACATCACGGCCATTACCGGCCAACTGGAAAAAGAAGAGCTGATCGTACGGATTGTCAATAAAGAAGACCGCCGCAGCACCTTTATCAAGCTTACCCCCAAAGGTCGACGCCAATACAACAAAATAGCCAAGGCCCAGGGCGTATGGCTGCAGGAAATGTTTGACGGGTTATCCCAGACCAGCTACCGAAGCCTTTACAAATCCCTGGCCGACCTGAAAAAACGTATCCTCCTGAATGATGAAGAGATAGAATAAGGGCTAACCCTAACTCTCATCAACAATACCTGCAATGGGATAACAATGCATACAACAGCGGCACAATACTCTGATACGGTAGATATTCTTGTTATTGGTGGTGGCATTAACGGTACAGGTATTGCCCGTGACGCGGTCGGCAGGGGTCTGAAAGTATTGCTTTGCGAGAAACAGGACCTGGCCGGCGCCACTTCTTCGGCCAGCAGCAAACTTATCCATGGTGGCCTAAGATATCTTGAACAATATGAGTTCCGGCTTGTACGGGAAGCACTAGCCGAACGTGAAGTCTTGCTTGGCAATGCCCCGCATATTGTTCACCCCATGCGTTTTGTATTGCCGCACAATAAAAACCTCAGGCCTGCCTGGATGATCCGCATCGGCCTTTTCTTGTACGACCATTTGGCCAAACGGTCAAAAAACCTGCCAGGCTCACAACAAATTCCCTTGGGCAATACCTCGGCCTACGCCCTTCCACTCAATGACACGATCCAAAAGGGTTTTCTCTACTCGGATTGCAACGTTGATGACTCTCGCCTGGTCATTCTGAATGCCATGGATGCCCAGAATCGTGGTGCCCAAATCTTGACCCGTTGCGAATGCATTGGGCTTGAAACGAAAGAAAACACCTGGCTGGCCACCTTGCGTCATCAAGATGGCAGCATCCGCCAGGTACAGGCAAAAATCCTGGTCAATGCCGCTGGCCCCTGGGTGGAAAACATACAAAATCTGCTTGCCCGGCACAGCAGCAAAGCCACAGACCAAAGCAAACTGCGCCTTGTCAAGGGTAGCCATTTGGTAACGCCCAAGCTTTATGAAGGCACGCATGCCTACATCTTGCAAAACAAAGACAAACGGATTGTATTTGTAACACCATACCAAAACGATTTTTCCATGATTGGCACTACCGATGTCGATTTTCACGGAGATCCTGGCACGGTGGCCATCTCTCCCGAGGAAACCGATTATCTGCTTCAATCGGTCAATGCCTACTTCAAGCGGCCCGTACGCCCCGAGGACATTATTTCTACCTGGTCCGGGGTACGTCCTCTTTATGATGACGCCCAAGGCAATGCCTCAACCACTACCCGTGATTATGTCTTTGATATAAGCGGTGGCACCGGTTCTGAACCGCCCCTCTTGTCAATTTTTGGGGGCAAAATAACCACCTATCGCAAGCTGGCTGAACACGCCCTTGAAAAACTGGCCCCCTTCACCGGCAAACACCAAGCCTGGACCAGCACAGCCCCCTTGCCCGGAGCCGACCTGCCCAACGCAGATATCAACCTCTTTACGTCACAGCTGCAAAAAGACTTTCCGTGGCTACCCAAAGACACTGCCAGCCGATACGCCCGCGCCTATGGCACGCTTGCCCTGGCATTCCTGGCCGGCAAAACCAGTCTTGAAAGCCTTGGACAACATTTTGGCCATGATTTGTATGAAGTTGAAGTGAAATGGCTGCAAGAACACGAATGGGCATCTTGCGCAGAAGATATTTTATGGCGCAGGACGAGACTTGGCTTGCATTTTACGCCAGCACAAACCCTTGCCTTGCAAAACTGGCTTGAAAAACAAACGGTTAACTGACGAAAACACCATCCATCAGCTGTTTTCAGCAAGTAATTCTGTTTCAAATGTTAAGATAAGGCTTGCCCCACCAGGTTTTGAATTTTTATAAAGTGAATACCATGTCTGAACAGGAACTTAAACTGCATGTGCCCATTCATGCACAAAAAACAATAGAAAAAGCGGTTCGTACAAGCCGTGCAGAAGAGCTCCCTTTACGGGCCCTGTATTTTGACACCCCTACCCGCGAACTTGCCAAGGCAAAAATTGCCATCCGGCTGAGACTGGAAGGCACCCAATGGGTTCAAACCCTGAAAATGCCGGGCAACAATGCCATTAGCAAACTGGAACTCAATCACGATCGACCCGGCCCTATTCTGGACCTGTCACTGTACGCCGGCACACCGGCCGAAGCGGCATTAACCAACCTGGACAACCCGCTGGAATTGCGCTACGAAACCGATGTCATCCGGATTTTCCGCAAGCATCGTGTCGCCAAGGGAATTATCGAAATTGCCTATGATCGTGGCGTCATCCGTTCCGGAGACCTTGAACTGCCGGTTTCCGAAGTGGAGTTTGAGCTGAAAAGCGGTTCACCGGAAGCGATTTTTGAAGTTGGCCTGCGCTGGCTGGAAAAATACAAATTGCTGCTGGATCTTCGCAGCAAATCACACCGCGGTGACGCACTGGCCACTGCTGCGCAGAATATCAAAGAAGCGCAAACTTCGGCCTCTCCTGACATCGTGCGCAAAAGCGAAATTGACCGTTTCTGGGCCCCACGCAAAGCCCGTCCATACGAAATAAACAAAAACCAGAATGCCACCCAGGCACTGATTGCCGCAACCGATGAATGCCTTGAGCAAATCTGCTTCAATGCCGGCCCCCTGGCTGAAATAGACACCCTGGGCGTGGTTTCTGTTGGCCAACCAGAACATGTTCACCAATTACGCATTGGCATGCGACGCCTGGCCAGCAACTGGAAACTGTTTGGCAAGATGGCATCCCTGCCCGAGCCTGAACTGCAGGCCGAGCTGAAAGTACACCTTGGCCATTTTGGGGCCACCCGTGACCTGGATGTCATGCTGGAAACCATTGTGCCCCAGCTTGAAGCGGCCGGCATGCCTCATATCCAGTTTGAACATCATGAAAGCATCCGCACCGCACAGGAAATTGCCCAAAGCACTGCCTTTCAGTCATGGCTGGTTAAATTATTGAAATGGACAGTACTGACACCGGCCGTTGATCCCGTTCACGAGGCTGAAGCGGCAGAATCCAGCGAAGCGCCTGAAGAACCGGACTTGCTTGCCGAAGCAAATGAAACAAACAAGGAAGGCCTGCCACAGAACAACGGGGCTGAAGCAAAACCGGCAGAAAATTCACCTAAAACCAAGGCCGCCAACAACCATCCACCCTTGCTGATTATCCCGCTTATCCCGTCCATGCAGCCCAAAGCAACCCTGCGCAAGCAACTGGAAGCACGGCTTAACAAATGGAACAAGGAAATCGTCAATCACTGGAAAACTGAAGATCAAAACGATATAGAGGCCTACCATGACCTGCGCAAAAAGATCAAGCGGATGCGTTACGGACTTAATGTGTATGAAGCGCTTCATACCGGAAGCAACCTGAGCGCCTATGTGAAGCGGCTGGCCGCAGCGCAAGAAACATTTGGCATCCTGAATGATTTTTCAACCGCTCACACGTTTTACAGCCAGTACACCGATACGTATCCGGAAACCTGGTTTGCCGTGGGCTGGTTGTCCGCCAATCTTGAAATCAGTAAAAAGCAGGCCGACGAAGTACTTAAAGAACTGCCCAAGCGCATCCGGTTTTAAATCGTCTGGAATGTAAAAAACCACCTGCCCGAACCGATGTAAAATACACATCAAGTTCAGGCAGGTGGTTTTTTTATCTGTTTTTCTGGCGAATGCCCCATTGGCATTACAAAAACAGCTTAGTCCTCTCCGAGCAACGCACCGGCAAACTCCGAGGCCACAAACGGCTGCAGGTCGTGCAATGACTCGCCTACGCCAATCCAGTAAACCGGGATAGGACGCACGCCATGACTACCTGCCGCTACCGCGGCCAGGGTTCCACCTTTGGCGGTGCCATCAAGTTTGGTCACGATAAGACCGGTCAAGTCCAGGGCAGCATCGAATGCCTTGATTTGAGAAATGGCATTTTGCCCGGTATTACCGTCTACTACCAGCAGCACTTCATGCGGTGCAGAGGCATCCGCTTTGCCAATGACACGCCTGATTTTTTTCAGCTCTTCCATCAGGTGCAACTGGGTTGGCAAGCGACCGGCCGTATCCACCATCACCACCGATGCGTTGCGGGCCTTGCCGGCATTAACGGCATCAAAAGCAACAGCGGCAGGATCTCCACCTTCCTGGGCAATAACGGCCACATTGTTACGTGAGCCCCACTCAATGAGCTGTTCACGCGCGGCAGCCCGGAAAGTATCGCCGGCAGCCAGCAAGACACTGGCACCCTGGGCCTGAAAATGATGGGCCAGCTTGCCAATCGAAGTGGTTTTACCGGCTCCATTCACCCCGGCGATCATAACGACTAAGGGTGAGGCCTGTTTCAAATTGAAATCTTTCTCTAGCGGCTTGAGATGCTCGGTCAACAATTCTTTCAAGGCCACCTTTACCTTGGCGGCATCATCAATCCGCTCTTTCTTGACCTTGATGCGCAAGGCCTTGAGCAAGGACTCTGTGGCCTCCATCCCTGAATCAGCCATAATCAGGGCTGTTTCAAGCTCTTCAAACAGGTTCTCATCTACCTTGACGCCCACAAAAATGGAACTGATGCTGGAGCCGGTTCTGGACAATCCCTGTTTGAGACGCGAGAGCCACGATTTCTTTTCTTTAGCCACGACGGGAGCTGGCTCTGGCTCTGGCTCTGGCTCTGGCTCTGGCTCTGGCTCTGGCTCTGGCTCTGGCAAAGAGGATATCACTGCTTCTGTGACGGTCGTGGCTTCGGGTACCGATGGCGTAGCGGGTTGTTCAATAAGCGGCTCGGGAATTTGCGCACGCTCTATATTGGCCTCTGAAACCGCATCACCCTGATGTTGGACTGCCGCCTCTTGCACTGGCTCAAGCGGCAGCGTTTGCTCGGGCAACACCTGCTCTTGCTGGGCAGCCTCTGACACAGGAGCTTGATCCCTGGTGGCTGTATCCCCTGCTGCATCACCTGTGACCGCCTGCTCTAAAAGACCTTCCTGCTCTTTATTGTCCTGCGGCTTGGGCTGCTTTTTTTTCCTGAAGAAACTGAACATATGAAATTTGATTTATTAAAAATTTGATTCTGAAGAAGTATTTTAACAGCCCTGTTTTTTATTTTTGCTTTTCTGCTTGCGCTTATAATCTTATGTATGGCAAATATCAGGATATATGCCATTATTTCGCCGAAACGATTCTATCCTGCACAGGCGCAGGCAAAAATTGTGGCTAACGTCGCCATTTCTGCCAATAATGGCTTAATGCAGCAACACACAAACCATCATGAGTACAAATCATAAACACACTGCCGGGGCAAAACACAAAGTCCGTATTATTGGCGGCCAATTCAAGCGTACCACTATTCCGGTCGCCGATGTTCCAGGGCTTCGCCCCACCCCCGACCGCATACGTGAAACCGTTTTTAACTGGATTAACCACTTATGGGACAGTGATTACCACGATAAATCCGTACTTGACCTGTTTGCAGGCACCGGTGCCTTGGGCTTTGAAGCTGCTTCACGCGGAGCGGCACATGTGCAAATGGTGGAAAAAAACCCGCAAGCCATGCTTAACTTGCGACAAATTCGCGACAAACTTAATTTGCAGCAAGTACGTATTAACAGTGGCGATGCCATGCTGGTGCTTAAACGTATGGATGCCAGCCGCTTTGACCTGGTTTTTCTTGACCCGCCTTTTCAAAAAGATTTAATCCAGGAAGTTTTGCCTTACCTGCCCCAAATTTTGAAACCCGGCTCATTACTCTATATCGAATCCGAAAAAAAAATCCTCTTAAGTCCCCCTTTCGAATTAGTGAAGGAAGGAAAAGCCGGTGCCGTGTTTTTTCAGCTACACCAATATAATGAAGTGTAGTAAATTACCTTATAATCCTTTTTTTTTCAAAAGAAACTTGCCATGATCACTGCCGTATATCCAGGTACATTTGACCCGCTCACCAGAGGCCATGAAGATTTGGTTCGCCGTGCAGCAGGTCTGTTTGACAAAGTTGTTATTGGTGTTGCCTCAAGTGCTGGCAAACATCCTTTGTTCTCACTCGAGGAAAGGCTGGAAATCGCCAACGAAGTACTGGGACACTATAGTAACGTGACCGTAAAAACCTTCGATGGCCTGCTCAAGGATTTTGCCCGCCAGGAAGAAGCGCGCGTTATTATCCGTGGCTTGCGTGCCGTTTCCGACTTCGAATACGAATTCCAGATGGCCGGGATGAACCGCCACCTGCTACCCGATGTCGAGACCCTGTTCATGACCCCATCAGACCAATACCAGTTCATTTCGGGTACTTTTGTACGTGAAATTGCCCTGCTGGGTGGTGATGTTAGCAAATTTGTTTTCCCGTCCGTAGAGCGCTGGCTGCAAGAAAAAGCCAAGGCCAGAAAAGAAGCCAAGGCGGCGCAAGCAAACTAAAACGACTTTCAGGTCAGCCCCGATACCTTCTTCAGGGCCCCAACCTTAAAGATGACTCTTCAAGCCTGTTTTAGCACGATTGCTGAAACAGGCTGTTTGCCACTTGGCATGAACCTTTGCCCTTATCTCCGCTTGTTTAATAGCTACTCACTATGTATATTAAGTTTGCATTTTCATTAACTATGCAACACGCATTTTAAGTCTGCTAAGTCCTTATTATCCCTAGCAAATTAGTATGTATCTGTCGATTACCCATTGAAATGACATATAATATAAGGGTAAATACTTAACTGAACAGGCAATCCAATATCATGGCCCTATTAATTACTGAAGAATGTATTAACTGTGATGTCTGTGAACCGCAGTGTCCCAACGATGCCATCACCATGGGTGATGAGTATTATGTGATTAATCCTGAAAAATGCACCGAGTGCGTAGGGCACCATGACACACCGCAGTGCATGCAGGTTTGTCCCGTCGATTGTATCGAGCCTGATCCGCAATGGAAAGAAGATGCCGAGCAGCTCATGGCCAAATACAAAATGCTCACGGCTTAAGCGGCTCGCTTATTCAGCAAACAGCTCCATCAAAAAAGCGCTGGATCATTCCAACGCTTTTTTTGTTCGGGGATCATCTTGCGATAAAAACTTCTCGCTCAGGCTTTGTGATCATCCGGGTGCAATTTCATTAAATGAACGGTTTTGCCGTAAAAATTGGAAAACCAGGCAGTGGCCAGCTCTCCTTCATTAACGGCACGTCGTGTTTGCCCATCAATGTTGATTGGCTCAAATGCCTCCTCATCATCTTCCAGCACTTCCATGGGTATATCCAGGCGCAACATGCCCGGTGCCCTGAAAACCAGATAGGCAAAACGAATCGACAAAGCCAACTCTGACGTCTTTGACATATCTTCCAAAACCCGATGATTTTCATCAACCAGAAACCAGCGATTCTGGTAGGCAGGTTGAACGGCTTCATTAATGGCAACACATGAAAAAACTGGTGTGAATTTTGTTGCTTCATTCATAATCAGGATCTGGATAATAATTAATAGAACAAATATTTTATAGTTGCCAAAATAGCCAGCGCTTCCCGAAAGACTTTATTGCCAGCATGCGGGTAATAAAAGACACTTATGGCTTGGCATCAAGCGGGGCAGATTTTTCATTACCCCCCTGTTGCTCGGGCAGTCCGTTTCCTGGAGTGCCGGAAACCGATGGTGCCCCTGAAGAGGTGTCCACACCATCAGCAAGCGCTTCTTTCTTCGCCTGCTCTTGGGCTGCCTGTTCTTTCTCTGCCTTCTCCTTGGCTAATTGCTCTTTTTTCTTTTCAAGCAATTTACCCAACGGAGAACCTTTTAGCTTATCCCATTGCAGGGTAACGGATAATGCCTCACCGGTTCGTGAAATGATGGCGGGTATGTTTATTTCCTTGATGGAAAGCGTAATGTTATTTTGGCTTATTTTAACCGGCTGGCGTGTTTTCAGGGTGACAGGAAGGGTGAAATCCCCCTTGTTCCAGTCGACCACCATTTCATTCGGGCTGCCCTGAACCGCGAATTTATCACTCTCAAACACCAGTGAAGACAGTTGCGAAACGCCTTTATTGACCTGCGCATCAAGACTGATCAGGGCATAAGGGGTCGTGGCTTTACGATCTATGGCAAACGGATACGTTGACTGGTCAAGATCAAGATATTTCAATGGATCAATGGCAAGCTGACTGATATCAAAGCCACTCACAAAACCATTTTCCGCCTTTAGCTGAACTTGTCCCTGGATATTCTCGAGGATTGATTTTTCAGTGGCTCCGTTGCTTTCAAGCTGCAGCTTGATGAAAGCCCGGCCACTTAACCAAGGTGTCCAGTTGAATGCCTGCTGCATTTGTGTCAAATCAATGGCTTCCAACTCTATCCCGGTTTTAATTGCATCATTTGCCAGATCAAACTGTGCATCAGCCCGTACTTGCCCGTCAAAGACCCAAGATTTGAACGAGGTCATGTCAAGATTGGCCTGATCGAAACGGAAAATAGCCTGGACATCATGGAAAACCATATCCTGATAGCGCATTTGCTTAAGATTAACAGTCCCCATACCCCGCAATGCCTGAAGCAACTCGCGTTTCAGGCTTATCGCGGCAACAGGCTCTTGTTGCGGTGAGGCGGTTTCGGCCGCTTGGGTACTTGCGCTGTTTTCATTTTGCACCGTGGCGGACGCTGACCCAGCATCTGTATTTGCGGCTTGCTCAACATCGGCATTGCTTGTACCCACTTTGGCTACCGGTGCAATCGAGCCCAGAATCGGGTCAAGATTGATCGAATCAGCGTTCAAATCAAAATTCACATTGGGTTTGGAAAAATTGTGCAGCTCACCATCCAGATTGAATTTACCGGCATTAACCACCGCATCAATCTTGAAGCTGGCCCGGTTTTTCTGGAAATCGGCATTAATGCTACCGATCACGGGAACCAGCTGCTCTTCAAGTCCTTGATCCTTGAAGCTGGTATTGCCACTAATCGCAGACAGCATGACCACCCTGTCGATTAAATTCATTTGTGCCGGTGAAGAAATATTCAATCCAACAACCCGATTGTTGGATTGCGCATATTTGCCATCAATTTTGACTTCCGCCACTTTGAGGTTATCGGCTGAACCGCTAATACCCTTAAGTGATAAATTGATGCCAACCTGTTCACGCCCCTTCATCCGGAGAAAACCAATCAAAGGCTTGCCACCCGCCACCGTAGAGGAAATATCCAAGGCCGGCGATTCAAAAGACCATTCATAAGACTGGTCATGAATATTTTGTGCGCTACCCTTGACTGAAAAATTTTCAAGCTGCAACAGTGGGGCGGAAGAATCGAATGTCAACTTGGGAGCCGTCACATTCAAATCAATTTTTTTAAGTGATGAACCCTCAGCACCATTACCCGCAACCACCATCTGCATACCGGAGCCTGTGATGGCATGGGCAAAGCTGTCTATATTGAAACTGCCTTTAAGTGTGGCACTGCTCGCATCAACATTGCCAAGCCTGCCCTTTAAGGCAACCTCGAGTTTCTGGGCGCTATAAAGCTTGGTAACCGGATCCAGCTTGAGCAAACCCTGAACATTGAGTTGTGAATTTACCTTGGGATGATCACCTTCCAGTTGCCCTGCCAGCGTTATATCAAAGGGCTGGTCAAAAGTCATCCTGCCGGTATTGATCGTCATGTTTTTCAGGCGCATGTCCAGCTGGTTGCTGATATCCTTGAAATAGACTTCGCCATTTTGCAGCTCTAGCCCGGCAATATCAATTTTAAAATCGGTATTGTAGGGCTGTGGCAACACGGCATTGCTCGCAACCGGCTCTTTAAGGCTATCAACCACAACCGTGTTTTTCTGTTCAAACAGGTCTTTAAAATTAAGGTTACCCGATTCATCACGCACGACCCAGGCTTTGAAACCACTGACCGCAACGTGGTCAACCACAAAACGGTTGGAAATAAGCGGCCAGATAGCCACTGCAAAACGGGCACTGTTAATCGAAACAAAGACATCATCACTGCCTGGTTCGGACAGGGACAATTGATTGACTGACAAGCCAATGCGGGGGAAAAGTGATAATTCAATATCGCCGTTTATATGAAGATTACGGTCATAGTTGGACCTGACAATTTCTTCAAGTTTATATTTATAAGCGTTAGGGTCAAAGGTAAGCAAAAAAACCGCCCCACCTACAAAGGTGACTAGCAGAAGCACAACCAGACCCACCAACACGCGCTTAAGCCATTTTTTCATGACTGATTTTTTCACTCTCTTTATTTTAAAGACCAGTATTGGCGCAAAAAGCGCCAATACATTCCCAAGCCTTTAATACTAACCCAAGTTTTAGTTATACGGTAGGGGGGTTAGGTCACACATTGAACAGGAAGTTAAGGACATCACCATCCTTGACAACATACTCTTTGCCCTCTGCCCGCATTTTACCGGCTTCCTTGGCACCCTGCTCACCCTTGAACTTGATAAAGTCTTCAAAGGCAATGGTTTGTGCACGAATGAAACCACGCTCAAAGTCGGTATGGATAACACCTGCCGCCTTGGGTGCCGTGTCGCCCACCCGGATTGTCCAGGCACGAACTTCCTTGACACCGGCGGTGAAGTAAGTTTGCAAGCCCAACAGATTATATGCGGCACGAATCACGCGATTCAGGCCTGGCTCTTCCATGCCCATGTCGGCCAGGAACACTTCCTTGTCTTCATCATCCAGATCGGCAATTTCCGCTTCAATGGCAGCACATACGGCAACCACTGGGGCATTTTCCGCCTTGGCATATTCCTGTACGGCAGTAAGGTGAGGATTGTTTTCAAAGCCATCTTCTTTCACGTTGGCCACATACATGGCGCGTTTGGCGGTAATGAAGCAATAGGATTTGATCAGGGCCTGTTCTTCTTCATCAAGATCCAGTGAACGGATAGGACGGGCTTCATTCAATACAGGAATGATTTTTTCCAGCACGGAACACAGTTTTTGTCCTTCTTTATCACCGGCACGAGCGGTTTTCTGTGCTTTTTGCAACGCTTTTTCTGCTGAAGACAAGTCTGCCAGGGCCAGCTCGGTATTAATGACCTCTATGTCTGAAATAGGATCAACCTTGCCAGACACGTGAACCACGTTTTCATCTTCAAAACAACGGACCACATGCACGATGGCATCGGTTTCACGAATATTGGCCAAAAACTGGTTACCCAGGCCTTCACCTTTTGAGGCACCAGCCACCAGGCCGGCAATATCAACAAACTCGACAGTGGCCGGCAAGACGCGTTCCGGTTTTACAATAATGGCAAGATCATCAAGCCGTGTATCGGGCACTTCCACAATACCGACGTTTGGCTCGATAGTACAAAACGGGTAGTTTTCAGCGGCAATACCCGCTTTCGTTAACGCATTAAACAGGGTTGATTTGCCTACGTTGGGTAAACCAACGATGCCACATTGAAGAGCCATTGAAAATCCTTAATAAATCAAAGCACGAAACCCGTTATTGTACCTCTGGGGAAGGTATAGATTCAGGGAATTGGCCCGCTTTCCTGAAGAATAAGCGGGTTAATCTAATATGCGATAACCGCGACCAATAAGACAGTTGCGGATAACCTGTTTTTGTGAAGCAGCGGTTGAAACACCACCTGCCGCAGCCCCCGTTACCGCCCCGACACCGGCAGCCTGGGCAATATTGCTGCTATTACCACCACCAACCAGGCCAAGCACTGCGCCAAAAGCGGCACCTGCAAGGGCACCGCCACCGGTACGGCTGGCGCCATCCACCTGACGGGCATAGTTTTGACAGTCACGAAGATCATATTCGTAATTGGACATGTCCCTGCCCTGTCCGTCTACAATAGGACGGTAGCCGGTGCAGCCCGCTACAAATACGGTAAGAAACAAGGCTGTAGAAACCACTTTTGCGCTTTTCATATTCACTCTCAAGTCGCTGCAAGTTCGGGACTGAACTGCAATAAAAACCAAACCAGCAAAATCGGACCAGAATTGAAAATCATGTGCATGACAATAGATGTACTTATTCCATCACGCACACGCATCCAGCCCAACACCATGCCAGTAAACCATTGCGGCAATACCAGCAAAGGCATCAACCACCAATTCATTTCATTGAGCCTGAAATTCCACAAGTGCAAGCCAGCGAATACAAGCACCGATCCATGGAAAATCAAGGGAAAGAATTTTTGGTAATGCGCACGCCAGCGCCATTTTAAAGCATGCTCATCAGTTGTAAGCCGCCAGACATCAAGCATGACAATCAGCGATAGCACCAGCATTAGTAATACTATACTATGAAGCTCGGGTCCCATAATGACAACCGCCACCATCATGGGAATCAGCCACAAACTTAATTGTGGCCTGCGCAGTGAATAACGAAACAAAAGTTCTTCAGCTACAGGCGCCCACAATACAGCCATTAAAAACGGAATGTTATTGACGTCAATACGGTGGGCAGCACCCGTTTTGTTGACAACCATCAAGACGATAGGCGCAAATACAAATAGGTTGATAATCCACAGGCACGCCGACCACTGCAGCATTCGACCGAACGAGGTGGTGGGTGCCCAGTCTTTCCACCAGCCATTGCCCCCACCCCGATAAGGTTTGCGCGGCGATAATGCCGGACGCCTTATATAGCGAAAAAACTCGGCAAACTCTTGCCGAAAACTTTGCGGCCTCATGGTTAGGCAATCCCTTTCGTTTCTTGCAAGGAACTGGATGCTTTTGAAAACTCTCCTTGCAGCAACAACGGGACAATCAGCCGTGATCGCCGGATTTCATCATCAATAAGGGGCATGTCTTCTTTACGTGGCATATGCAAGACGTAATCAGCCACATTTTGTGCCAGCCCCAGAGTGCGCGGATGCCCTATGCCCAGACGCAGACGCCAGAAATTGGGGCTACCCATTGCCGACTGGATATCCCGTAAACCATTATGGCCTGCATGGCCACCGCCTTTTTTCAACTTGACCTGTCCTGGAGGCAAATCAAGCTCATCGTGCAGCACCAGGATCTCTTCAGGATCTATCTTGTAGAACCGGGCCAGAGCACCCACTGCCTGCCCTGAACGATTCATATATGTCGCCGGTTTCAACAAAAAAACATTGGTTCCCTGATATTTTGCCTTGGCAACCTGCCCAAAAAAAGCCGGCTCCGGATTGAAAGTCGCCTTCAGGTCATCGGCTATATGATCAGCCAGCCAAAACCCGGCATTATGCCGCGTAGCTTCATATTGAGTGCCCGGATTGCCCAGGCCAACAATCAGGCGAATGGATAAAGACATGATCAGCAACCTTATAAAGCAATAGCCCCCGAACAGCAATAAGCATTACGGGGGCTATTCATGAACAAAACATAACAGACAGAATAGAATTTTGCCTGTTCATTTCGAACGAAATATTACAACTTACTCAGCAGACTCGCCATTTTCAGCGCCGTCACCTGCAACGGCAGCAGAAGCAGCAGCCAACACAGGATCATCACCGATTACAACGAACTGTACGCCTGCAGGAGCTGTCAATTGGCTCAGGTGGAATACCGCACCGGCTTCAAGGCAAGACAAATCCACTTCAACATACTGTGGCAAGTCTTTAGGCAAGCAGGTAATCTCTACTTCGGTAGCGATACGGGTAACCTGTGCGCCTTGCAGCTTAACAGCAGGAGAAACTTCCTCGTTCACGAAGTGCAAAGGCACTTTGGTAGTGAGGGCCTGGTCAGCGCTAACGCGTTGGAAGTCAACGTGCATAACCTGTGGTTTGTAAGCATGCCATTGAACGGCACGCAACAATACATTTTGTACTTGGCCATCCAGTTCCATATCAAGAACTGAAGCGTGGAATTCTTCTTTGCGCAAAGCGTGGAAGATTTCGTTGTGGTCAAGCTCAATGCTGAGAGCATCACCCTTACCACCGTAAACGATGGCGGGAACGCGGCCTGCGCGGCGCAGGCGGCGGCTCGCACTCGATCCCTGTACACTACGCGATGTGGCTGTAAATTTCATGGAATACTCCGAAACAAACGTATTAATAATACGTGGATATAAAAAATCAAACCGGAAACGGTTTAATAACGAATCCCGATGCCGCGACCAGCACCGGGTAAAAAAATTAGTCTACAAACAGAGAGCTGACCGACTCGGCATGAGCAATGCGCAAAATGGTTTCACCCAATAAGGCAGCGGTAGAAAGCTGGCGTATTTTAGGGCAGTTGGAAGCCTGTTCGTTTAAAGGAATGGTATCGGTAACCACCAGTTCATCAAGCTCGGACTCGGTAATGCGCTCTATAGCACTGCCTGACAGGACCGGGTGGGTACAATAGGCATAAACGGCACCGGCACCACGCTCTTTCAGCGCAGCAGCAGCCTTGCACAAAGTACCGGCGGTATCAACCATGTCATCCATAATGATGCAGGTACGGCCATCTACTTCACCGATAATGTTCATGACTTCGGAAACATTGGCACGTGGGCGACGTTTGTCGATAATGGCCAGGTCAGCCTCTAGCTGTTTAGCCAGGGCACGGGCACGTACCACGCCACCAATATCAGGAGAAACCACCACCAGGTTCTTAAAATTACGCTGGTCGATATCGGCCAGCAGAACGGGGGCAGCATAAATGTTATCGACAGGGATATCAAAAAAGCCCTGGATCTGGTCGGCGTGCAAATCCATGGTAAGGATTCGGTCTACACCAACACCTTGCAACATATTGGCAACCACTTTGGCCGAAATGGCAACACGGGCCGAGCGCGGACGGCGGTCCTGGCGTGCATAGCCAAAGTAAGGAATGGCGGCGGTAATACTACCTGCCGAAGCACGACGCAAGGCATCAACCATGGTCATGATTTCCATCAGGTTATCATTAGTGGGAGCACAGGTAGGCTGCAAGACAAATACATCGCGGCCACGGACGTGCTCTAGAATTTCTACCATCACCTCCCCGTCTGAGAAACGCCCGACAGTCATTTTTCCAAGAGACATGTCAAGATGATTCACTACGTTAACAGCCAAACGCGGATTCGCTGTCCCAGTGAAAATCATGAAGTTGTTGTTAGTCATGATAAAGAGAGGATTTTTTGTGAGATGAAATAAAAAAAACCGCGAAACCTTAACCCAACTTATAGGCCAGGCCCGACGGCTCCGATGATGTACTTACGAGATTTTGGCTGGGGCGGAAGGATTCGAACCTTCGCATGCTGGAATCAAAATCCAGTGCCTTAACCAGCTTGGCGACGCCCCAAAATTTCTTGTACTGTTAACTTACAAAGCTTGTTGAAGAATGTTTGTTAACTGAAAGATGAAATTATAGCTGCTTTTCTTCACTTGTGAACCCCCTTTCGCACTTTTTTTAATATTACTGTTGTTTTTGTATCAAATTCGCGACAAAAATTTTTTTAGCCCTATTTAGTATTGTTTTTTTGCACTGATTGCTATTTTACATTCACTGTTTATTTGAAAACCAATCTGGGATTTAGGCCGGGACCACCATCGCCAAAAATCTTTACCTTATCAGCGAGCAGATAAAGGCATTCACAAACACGGCGCTTAAGTTTTCAGCCAGTCATGCAACGGATGCCGGGCCAAGCCTCGGGCAGCCATTATCTGCGCTACAGGAACAGACGCCCCCCGGTTAAATGCCGGCAACGCGTCATCCAACTCATGCTTAACCCGCAAGGCCTCTTCATAAGCCTGAAACGGCGCAAAAAAACACGAACCCGACCCGGTCATGCGTGCCTTTATGTTCCTGTCACCCAGCCAATCAACCAACTGCTGCAATCCGGGATGCTGGCGACAGGCCACCGCCTCTAGATCATTATGGCCAAAAAAAGCAGGCTGGATAATTGAACCCGTTTGCGCTACCGGTAAAGACCAGCTTTGCTGCACATCCTGAACTGTTACCAAAGGGGTGTGACGACATAAACCCGGATCAGTGAAAATCGCCGGCGTTGAAATACCCAGCCGTGGCTGAAAAACCAGATAGGCCTGTTCAGGCACTTTGCAAGCGGTAAAATCTTCGCCAATACCTTCAGCAAAGGTGTTTTGACCAAACACAAACACCGGCACATCCGCCCCCAGCGGTAAAGCGAGTTGCTGCAACTGATGGCGACTTAACCCGGTTTGCCAGAGGCGATTGAGGGCAACCAAAGTGCTTGCCGCATCACTGGAGCCACCGCCCAGGCCACCGCCAGCCGGAATGTTTTTTTGCACATGAATGGTTGCTCCTTTGGCAGTGCCTGTTGCCTTTTGCAAAGCACGGGCGGCACGCACAATCAGGTCGCTGTCATGATCAATACCGGGCAGACTGGTTTGCCGTAAAATGACGCCATCATTGCGCAACTCAAACTGCAGCCGGTCAGCCAGGTCAATAAACACAAAAACCGTTTGTAGTAAATGGTAGCCATCATCCCGGCGTCCGGTTACATGCAAAAAAAGATTCAGCTTGGCCGGCGCCGGCACATCATACAGATGATTCATTATGCTTGATTATTCGTTGATGACCAATCTGACAGTAATGGTTTGCATGGTTTCATTGCGCACCATACCCAGTTTGCGAGGACCTTTATGATCATAATCAGACAAGGTTACTTTCCAGCCTGCTTGGGTAAATGAGCCCAAATTACCCTGCGCATCACGTTGTTCCTGCTCTACCGCGACAGGAGCGACAATGCCCTTTAGCCAGTAACGCAGGCCGGCAACCGGGATTTCACTACCCAATACCTCGGCCACCAGTGCATCAGGGTTGTCGGCGCTAACCTGTGAGCCATCCGCATGAACAAGTGTGGCACGGTCTTGGGTAACAGAGACCCTGGCAAGGGTAGAGCCCAACGGGTTTCTTAAATCAAGATCAAGCTTTTGCCGGGTATCAAGCCATAAAAAACCGCCCTGCACGGACTCTTTATTGCGATCAATGGTTTTATCCCATACATTCAGGGCAAACCGCCCCGCACGGCTGTAAGTGCCGTCATCCTGACCTGCCGGCTGTTTCAGGGCCGGCGCACAGGCGGCCAGTAAACCCACCATGGTTAATACACCCACATACCGGAAAAACTGCTTGAACTGCTTCATTTTTTATCTCGCAAAGAAATGCCCAATCGTTTGATTGTATCTTCCAGCGTCTTGTTTTGCTTTTCTATTTCCCGGCCCTTAATGAAAATATCACGCGCCCTGTCCTTTTCACCCTTGGCCCAAAGCACCTCTCCAAGGTGGGCGGCAATATCCGCCTGCGCTGACAACTGGAACGCATTTTCAAGATACTCAATCGCCAGCTCCAGATTACCCAAGCGGAACTGCAACCACCCCATGCTATCCAGAATGAAAGGATTGTCAGGGGCCAGCGCAACCGCCCTGTCCAGCAACAACTGGGCCTCGTCAAGATGCATATTACGATCGGCAAACACGTAACCCAGCGCATTATACGCATCGGGAGAGGATGGTTTCAGCGCAATGACTTCCCGGAGCAGGGGTTCCATCAGTTCAAAACTTCCTTGTTGCTCGTACATCATGGCAAGCTCATACTTGATCAGCGCGTTTTTGGGCATTTCCTTGTCAGCCTGCTTCAAATAACGAATGGCCTGATCCGCCTTTCCGGCATTGCGATAGATAAATGCCTGCGTCAGACGAATGCGAACAGCATCCTCTTCCTCTTCAGGCACGAGCGATTTCAGGATTGAGGTTGCCTTTGCCTCATTGCCATTTTTGCCATGCAAGACAGCAATTTGCATTTTGACCTGCATTTGGGCACTGGGCTCATCTATTTTTTCCAGCTGACTGATGGCTGCACGATAGTTTTGTTCTTCTTCGTAAATCTGCGCCAGCATGATACGAGCATCCGTAGCCTGCCCCTGGGCATCGGTTTCCGCATCCGAAAGCGCCTCGCGACGCTGGAGCTGGACATCAAGAAACTGTTTAAGTAGTTTCTTTGCCTGTGCCAGTTGTTTTGCCTGATAATAAACCTGTGCTTCCATGTAGAGCAAATCGAAGTCTTCTGGAAACGTTTTTTCCATTTTCTTCAACTCAGTGATGGCCGCATCAAACATCTTGTCATTCACCATCTCACTGATATACAGCAGGCGCAAGCGCCTTGCATTCGCGTTGGCCCGAATGAAATCACCGACAATTTTCATGGCCTCTGGCTTATGGCTTTCCCGGCCATATTGCAATACACGTTCAGCAGACGCATCCGATGCCTGGTCAAGCTCAAGTGCCTTCAAGGAGGATTGCCAGGCTTTTTCAAGATCTTTCACTTGATAAGCCAAATCAGCCATCAACATATAAGCGGTCGATTGATCATCCACCAACCCCTCGATGGCTTTTTCGTACACTTCAAGCGCCATTTTTTTATCGTTCATTCTGGCCACAATTGAAGCAGTTTGGTAAATCGCCTGCTCTTTATTCTTGGTTTGTTGCAAGCGCAGCCTCAGGGCATGGACCAGGCCTTCGGTTTCACCGTTAGAAGCAGCCAGCGCCAATGCGGTTGCCGAAGCCTCTTCATTGTCAGGATCAAGCTTGTACCATAGCCTTGCCGCATCTGCCGCTTTCTGGCTTGAAGAACTGGCCAAATACAATTGCATGGCCTTTTTCGCCATTTGCACATCGTTTTTTGCCTTGGCAAAATCATAGGCAGCCTGGGCAGCCAGCTCAAATTTTTCATCCTGAATGGCAAATTCAACTACCAGCAAACTGAAAATATCATCAGCTTCGGTGTGATCGACCAGTTCAACAGGCTTCAGCTTGTAGGCGGGAATAAAATCAAGGGCAGCATGCAAACGGGGCATGACAGGCGTCATCTCGCCCTGGGCACAGGCAAGGGTACCCCACAGGGTAGATACCGAGACAGCAAAAACAAGAAGAATTTTTCTAAAAACAGTCACAGCTGGAAAAATGGCCATACCGGAAAAAGTTCATACGAGAATACTGATATTATCATTCTTAAGTACAATTTCAGGTAAAACCACTTGCAGGCAAATGTTTAAACCATTGCCTGCACAGCAAAAAACAACACTTTTAACTTAGCCAACATGCCCGAATTACCCGAAGTAGAAACCACCCGGCGCGGTCTTGACAAGGTCATCACCGGCCATCAACTGAATGAAATCCGCGTTCATCATCACCAGTTCCGCTGGCCTGTGCCGGCAAACCTGAATGAGATCCTGCAAGGCCATGTTTTACAGGCCTGTCAACGACGCGGCAAGTATTTGCTCCTGGCCTTTGAACACGGTGTCTTGATTATCCATCTGGGTATGTCCGGCTCTATTCGCCGTGTCGCCCCCGGCGAATTCTTGCTGAAACACGATCACGTGGAATTTGTTTTTGACAATGCCGAATTCCGCCTGAATGACCCCCGGCGTTTTGGCGCTGTCTTATGGCATCCGGCAGAAAACGGGGATATCCAGCATCACCTGTTGCTGGCCAAGCTGGGCATTGAGCCCTTTGACCCGCAATTTACAGCCACCTACCTGCACCAGGCATTGAAAGACAAGAAAAGCGCCATCAAAACCGTTTTGCTTGGCGGTGAGATTGTGGTGGGTGTTGGCAATATTTACGCTTCGGAAAGCCTGTTCAGGGCAAAAATAAACCCTCAAACGGCTGCGCAGAGCCTTTCCCTGGCTCGCTGCAAACGCCTGCATCAGGCGATTCAGGAAACCCTGACTGCAGCGCTTGAATCGGGCGGCAGCACCCTTAAAGACTACACCGGCACCAATGGTGAGGTTGGTGCCTATTTTGAAATTCATGCTGCCGTTTATGACCGGGAAGATTTACCCTGCAAAGCCTGTGGCACCCCGATCCGGAAAATCATCCAGGGCCAGCGTGCCACGTATTATTGCCCTAAATGTCAACGCTATTGATAACCTTGCCCGGGTTCATGATGCCGCTAGGATCAAGCGCCCGCTTGATCTTGCGCATCAGGGACAACTCTACCGCCGACTTGTAATGGGGCAACAAGTCTTTTTTCAACTGGCCAATGCCATGTTCTGCACTGATGGAACCGTTAAAGGCATGCACACTGTCATGCACCACTTCATAAACTTCTTTTTGGCGGGAAAGGAACCCTTCCTCTTCGCCAATTGGAGCCCCAACGTTATAGTGCAGGTTGCCATCCCCCAGATGTCCAAAAATAATATGGCGCACGCCAGGAAATGATGCCTGCAACAGGCCATTGGTTTTATCCACGAATTCGGCTATTTTGGATACTGGAATGGAAACATCATGCTTGATGCCCTTGCCAATCTCAGCCTCTGCCAAAGGAATGCTTTCGCGCAAATGCCACAGGTCTTTGCTTTGCTGGATAGACTCGGCAATCACGGCATCCTGGACTTCACCAGCCTCAATGGCTTCACCAACCACCAACTCAAATTGCCCACGGGCATGCTCGGCACTTTCGCTATCAGAAATTTCCAGCAAGGCATACCACTCTGACTCAAGGCTGGGGCCTTCAAAAGGCATTTTTTGCTGCGGAAACAAATTGGTGACCGAACGCAGGCAGTAATTGGACATCAACTCGAAGCCGGTTAATGAAGAACCAAACCCGCGACGGGCACGCGACAGCATTTTGACTGCCGCATCAATATCATCCAGCGCAAGCAATGCCGTACATTTGGCGACTGGCTGCGGATATAGTTTAAGGGTGGCCGCGGTAATAATACCCAGGGTTCCTTCACTGCCAATATACAAATTGCGCAAATCATAGCCGGTATTATCCTTGCGCAAGCCACGCAGGCCATCCCAAATTTCGCCATCCGCCGTTACCACCTGCAGGCCAAGGGCAAGGTCCCGGGTATTGCCATAACGCAAGACCTGGGTTCCGCCGGCATTGGTGGCCAGGTTGCCGCCAATCGTACAACTGCCTTCTGCAGCCAGGCTTAGCGGGAACAGACGGCCTGCCTGTGCCGCCGCCTCTTGCACCGCTTGCAGGATACACCCGGCCTGAACGGTGATAGTATCGTTATCGGTGTCAATCTCAAGCACTTTATTCAGGCGGGACAGCAAAATGACAATCGCATCGCCTTTGTTATTGGGCGTGGCACCACCGCACAAGCCCGTATTACCCCCCTGAGGCACAACCGGAATATCATACTGCTGGCAGGTTTTGACAACCTTCGCGATTTCCTCTGCTGAACCCGGACGAACCACTGCCTGCGCCTTGCCGGTGTAGCGACCGCGCCAATCGGTCAGATAAGCCTTTGCCTGCTCGCCGGTAAGGACATGCTCAGGGCCAACAATTTCCTGTAAAACTGCCAAAACGTTCATATAGCAACCTGTAAAAGTTCTGTCTGACATAAAACCGCCCTTCACGCGGATGACGGTTTTATAATGTGCTTGATTAATTGGTTTTATCATTCTACCCAAATTGCGTACTATCGTTAAGTTTCGCGCACGATTCAAAACGAATAGTCTTCCGTATAAGGATTTTTACGTGGCTTCATTATTAGCAGCAAGTGTCTTCAAGGCCTATGATATTCGGGGCACCGTACCCGAACAGCTTAACCCCGGGTTTGCCTACCTGCTAGGCCGGGCATTGGCTGCCCGGGCAAAAAAACAGGGTATATCCACCATTGTGACCGGTTATGACGGGCGCACCAGCAGCCCGGCATTATCCGAATCCTTGCAACAGGGTATTAATGACGAAGGCATCAACACCATCAACCTGGGCCAGGTACCCACGCCACTGGTTTATTTTGTGGCCTACTCCAGAGACATTGGTACAGCAGTAGCCATTACCGGCAGCCATAACCCCCCGCAATACAACGGCTTTAAAATGATGATTGGCGGCAAGGCCCTGTATGGCAATGACGTGGTGCAATTGCGCGATGAGATGCTGGCCATCGAATCATTGCCACTTGCCGGCAACAAAGGCTCGCGCGAGAACATTAACATCATCCCCGAATATATCAGCCGCGTTTGCAACGATGTCAAACTGGCCCGCCCCATGAAAATCGCGATTGATTGCGGCAATGGCGTGGGCGGCAATGTCGCCCCGGCACTGTTCAGGCAATTGGGCTGCGAGGTTGATGAGCTCTTTTGTGAAGTCGATGGCCGCTTCCCCAACCATCACCCGGACCCGGCTGATCCACACAATCTGGAAGATTTGATCAAACACGTTCAAAACTCGGATTGCGAGCTTGGACTGGCTTTTGACGGTGATGCCGATCGCCTGGGCGTGATTACCAAAACCGGCACCATCATCTGGCCTGATCGCCAGCTTATCCTGTTTGCCCGTGATGTCCTGGAGCGCTGTCCCGGTGAAACCATTATTTATGATGTCAAGTGCAGCCGCCACGTGGCCGAAGGGATTACACTGGCTGGCGGCAAGCCCCTGATGTGGCAAACCGGGCATTCATTGATCAAGGCCAAACTGGCCGAAACAGGCGCCCCCTTGGCTGGTGAAATGAGTGGACATATTTTCTTCAAGGAACGCTGGTATGGCTTTGATGACGGGTTATACACCGGCACCCGCCTGCTGGAAATCCTGTCGCGGTTTGATAACCCCAGTGAAGTCCTGAATGCCATTCCCCAGGATATTTCCACCCCGGAGCTGAAACTTGAAATGCAGGAAGGGCAACCTCATGCCCTGATCAAAACCCTGCAAGAGCAGGCCAGCTTTGCAACTGCACGGGAAATCAATACCATCGATGGCGTGCGTGCCGAATATGCAGACGGTTTTGGCCTGGCCCGGGCATCCAATACCACACCAGTGGTGGTACTGCGCTTTGAAGCTGAAAACCCTGCTGCCCTGGCCCGCATCCAGAGTGAATTCAGGCAGGTTTTTGCCACGCATGCTCCTGACGCCAGGCTGCCTTTTTAACTGAATATATGCATTCCCACGCAGGGCGTGGGAATGAGTGCCTAAAGTCCTTGGAAACTTAAGCAAGCAATTCCTCATAAATCGCAAGGTGCATGTCAACTACCTTGCGAATATCAAACGCTTCCAGGGCGAGAATACGGCCTTCATTACCCATGCTTAACCTGAGGTTGTCATCAGCAGCCAGCCTGGCCACGGCCTCATATAATTTTTGCGCATCCTTGACGGGCACCAGTAAACCCGATTTGCCAATTTCGATGGCATCCCGGCATCCCGGAACATCGGTGGTAACCACCGCCCTGCCACAGGCCGCTGCCTCTACCAGCGATTTAGGCAAGCCTTCGCGATAAGAAGGCAAAGCCACAATATGGGACCGTGCATACAGGCTGGCAATATCCTTGACCTCTCCCAACACCGTCACCTCGCTGCCCCAACTTTTCACTTCTTCCGGAGTCACAGAAGCCGGATTGCCAGGATCAGGTGTGCCAGCCAACTGCCAGCGTATATCACTACCGTTGCGGGCAGAAATGCGTGCTGCCTCAACAAATTCGATTACCCCCTTGTCTTTAAGCAAGCGGGCAGCCATGGTAACCAATACCGGTTTTTCAGGCTCAGGCTGCGTGGTGAAAGCAGCCACATCCACGCCAGAACCCCTGATTTTAACTGCCTGTGATGCCTGCATGGCACCAATATCCAGCAGGATCTGCCGGTCATTGTCATTCTGGATAATGACCCGGCTGTGCTGATGCCCCAGTGCCAGGCGGTAAAGCACCTGGGTAATTTCCTTGACCCAGTCGATGCCCTTGCGTTCACGAGTAAAAATAAAACCCAGGCCGGAAATGGCATAAACCACTGCCTTCACCTTGGCCAGGCGAGCGGCAATACCGCCATATAAGACCGGCTTGATGGTAACCAGATGCACTAAATCAGGCCGATACTTGCGATATAAACGGTACAAGGCATAAATCGTTCTTAGCTCTGCCAACGGATTCATGCCACTGCGCGACATGGGAATCACAAAATGGGTCAGGCCATGCGCCACAATTTGCGCCACTGCCTCACCCTGCATGGTGGCAACGGCCACTTCGTAGCCTTCTTCTTTAGCCCTCAGGGCAACCGGCAAGCGATGCGACAGGAAAAAAGCCGGATTATTCACTACAAACAGTATTTTTCTGGACATATTTACCCTTATTTTTTTGTCTTGCACATAGCCAACCAGACTTGGCGATATTCAGCAACCATTTTTTCAAGACTGAATGCATCCATGACCCGAGCCCGCACCTGTTGCGCCAGCGTGGTTTTATCAGATTGCTCAATAAGATCCAGGGCCTGCATGATTTTTTCTGCCAGCAAATCCGGGGCAGCCGCGGGTACCACCCAGCCAGCCTCTCCCACAATCAGGGCGGCATCACCCACATCGGTGACCACATTAGGTACGCCGCACGCCATGGCCTCGGCCACCACATTGGGAAAGCCTTCGGCAATACTGGACAGGACATGCAAGTCTAGCGCGCTCATGATTTGCGGCACATCTTTACGCATACCCAGCAAAATGGTTTTTTCCCTGACCCCATATTGAGACAGCAACGCCATTAATGACGGATTGTTTTCGTCCATATCAAGGCCTACCAGGACACAATGCAAGTCTGGCCGCTTTTCAAGGCATTGGGCAAACGCCTTGATCAGGCTTGCATGATCCTTGAGGGGATTCCAGCGCGCCACAAAACCAATCAGCGGGACTTGTTCGCTAACGCCCCACTCTGTCCGCAATGCCTGGCGAGCCGACTCATTCGGGGACCAACGGGAAAAATCGTAGCCATTTTGAATGACTACCATTTTTTGAGGGGCATACCCCCATTGCACATGACGCCGACGGGCATCTTCAGCACAACAAATGATCCGCTGGGGAATCCAGCGGGAAAAGAATGCGCCCAAACGGGCGAACAGATAAGCCGAACGGCTACTCTTGGCCAGGTTTGATCCGGAATTGCGAATTCCCCAGGCAATATGCCGGAATCCGGCCATACGGGCCGCCAAGCCGCCAATCAGGTCGGCATGGTACATCCAGGTCTGGATCACATCAGGACCCAGCTGGACCAGACATTTTCTAAGGCGCCAGAAATCGGCCGGTGTCAGGCGTCCCGGTGTCATGCCCAGCGTTCTGACCTCAACACCCGCATCCATGAGCGGCTGCCCGTAAATGCCGGCATCAGCAAATGACACCACAATATGTTCCACTTCAGGATCGGGCCAGGTGGTCAGGCGCAACAGGACCGCTTCGGCCCCGCCCTGGCCTAGGCCACTGATCAGGTGTACCACACGCATTTTTTTATTTGTTTTCATCAGGTTTCCGTCTTGCCTGATACCGGTGCACCTACCTGTCTGAAGAGATCATCCCACTGCTTCAAGACCGTTTCAAGCCGGTAGCGCGACCAGACCGATTGTTTGCCACGTGCCCCCAGGGCACATCGAAAATCATCATCACCCAGAAACCGCCGGATCGCTTTTTCAAGCTCAAGCCTGTCATTCAGGCGCACCAGCAAACCGGTGCTGCCCTGTTGGGTCAACTCTGCCGGACCACTGGGGCAATCGAAACTGATGCTGGGCAATCCCAGGGCCATCGCCTCGAGTAATACATTGGGAAAACCCTCCACCCGGGAGGTCATTACAAAAGCATGGGCATGTGACAAGGCTTGCCAGGGTTCAGTCGTTTTGCCTGGCAAGCTGATACGCTGGCTGCAACCCAATTTTTTTACTTTATCAATCAGCGTTGTGCGCTGAGGCCCATCACCCCAGATGCATAAGTCCCAATCGGGGTAATCATGGCAAAGGGTGGAAAAAACCTCAATCAGGAGATCAAACTGCTTTGCCGGCACCAAGCGTCCCATGGCAACCAGTGTCTTGCGCCCGCTTACCGAGCACAGGCCATTATTGGTCGTGACCTGCTCAATACCGTCAGGCAAAGGATTCGGAATAACCGCAACATGCTTCAGGCCAGGCAATACCTGGGCAAATGAACGGGCGGCATCTTCAGTTTGGATCATGACGGCATCCGCCACGGGATAGAGCTTCTGGCGCAGTACTTTCAGGACCCGGCCAATATTTTTACTAACTACCGGATGGGTTCTTTCACAAACAATCACGGGGATATCCATCCCACGGGTTGCCAACAAGGTGGTCACATTCACATTGGTCAAAAAAGACACAATCACCTCAGGCTGTTCTGCCTTGATGCGTTTGCGAAGCACAAGCGGCTTACTGATCCGGCCCAACCATTTCTGGCGAGGCAAGTCATCGGCTAGCCACTTCACCTGAACGTCGGCATGCAAAGGGTAAAAAGACTGGCCGCTACCCTTTGAAAAGCAAGGCACCAGGACCACGTGATGCCCCTGTCTGACCCAGGCATTTGCCAGCGTGGCAGCAACACGCTCGGCGCCGCCTGCATTCATTGAACTGACCAGCAACATGATTTTCATAATGCCCAACCTTTTTTATGGTCTTGCCCCAGAAGGCTAACCCTGTACATCGTAATGGTCCATCCAGGCCTGCAGCATGAGGACGCCCCACAGATGCGGACTCCAGTCAAACTGCTGTGCCTGATGCTGCTGCCAGCGTTCCTGCACCTGTCCGGCATCAAGTAAACCCTGCTTGCACAGGCGGGAAGGATCCAGCAAGCTGTCGGCCCAATCTTTCAGGGGGCCTCTTAACCATTCACCCATAGGAACCGAAAAGCCCTTTTTAGGGCGCTCCAGCAGGGTTCGGGGTACCATTCGATACAAAAGCTGCTTCAACAACCACTTGTTTTGGCCATCACGCACCCGATACTTGTCTTCAAGCCCCCAGGCAAATTCAAACATCCGGGGATCAAGCAAGGGAACGCGCGTTTCCAGGGAGCAAGCCATGGCCGCCCGGTCTACCTTGACCAGAATATCATCGGGCAAATAAGAAACCGTATCAATAATCATCATGGTTTCCAGAAAAGAACCCACAGGGGACAAGGAGAAAGCACTTGCCGGTTCCCGGGCTCCCAACACGACACTTGAGGGATCTTTCCAGTATGAAACAAATTGCCGGTAAAAATCGACCGCATCCGCAGCACGCAAAACCTCATTCAGTTTTTGCAATTTGTCTTTTTTATTGCCACTAAAACCCGGAGCCAGCTTACCCGCAGCACCAGCCAGCAGCGAACGGACAAAAGGCAAGGTTTTTTCACGACGTTCCCACCATGACCCGGCCCGCTGGTAGCGAGAGTAACCGCCAAACAATTCATCACCGGCATCACCCGACAAAGCCACAGTGACCGACTGGGCGGCCATTTGGGTGACCAGGGCCATGGGAATTTGTGAGGAATCGGCAAAGGGCTCATCGTACATGGCAGGCAATGAATGCACCAGGGCAAGGCCATCATTGGCACTCACATACAGTTCTGTATGGTCGGTGCCCAAATGTTCGGCAATAGACTTGGCGTATTCGGCTTCGTTATATTTTTTTTCATGAAAGCCGATCGAAAACGTTTTGACTGGTTGTGTACTTTGCTGCTGCATCAGGGCAACAATCAGGGAAGAATCGGTGCCGCCGGACAAAAACGCCCCCAGGCCAACATCGGAAATCAGCTGGGACTTGATCGCGGTTGACAGCACGGATGCCAGTGCATCAATGGCCGCATCATCTGACTTGTAATGCACCTTGGGTTGCTGCCGGGCCGTTTCGTAGGCAGACCAGTACACCTGTGGTTCTACCTGTCGCCTGTTTTGCCAATCTGCTTCAGACAGGCTAAGCCAGGTGCCTGGCGGCAATTTATATGTATTTTTAAAAATGCTGTACGGCGCAGGTATGTAATTGTGCCGCAACAGCAAGGTAACGGCATCACGGTTGAGTTTTTTCTCAAACCCGGGCACATCCATCATGGCCTTGAGTTCCGAGGCAAACACCAGGCCTTGCCCGGTAAAACCGTAATACAAAGGCTTTTCACCAAAACGGTCACGCGCCAGGATTAATTTTTTTTCTTGCCGGTCCCAGACCGCAATGGCAAACATGCCAATCGCCGTTTTCAGGGTATGTTCAATACCCCAGGCACAAAAGCAGGCCAGCAGGGTTTCGGTGTCGGAATGGCCACGCCATGCCGGTGCCTGCCCATTTTGTTCCAGTTGCGCACGCAATTCAGGGTGATTGTAAATTTCACCATTGAACACCATCATGAAACGCTGGTCAGCCGAAGGCATGGGCTGGTGCCCTTGCTCGGACAAATCCTGAATGGCCAGCCGGACATGACCAAAACCAATATGTCCTTCCGGGCTTAACCAGACACCCTGACTATCAGGGCCACGGTATGCAATTTTACGGCAGCTGTCACGAAGGATGCTTTCCTTGTCCTCGTGGCTTCCGGCAATACCCACTATTCCACACATGCTTACCCCTTCTTGCCGTCTTTTTTATCGTGCAGGACTTCATTAAACACGTCTTGCCACAGTCCGGCAATCCGCCGCATTGAAAAGCGATCACGCACATCGATGGCCCGCTTGCCCAACTCTGCCTGCTTGGCTTGATTGAACATTAAAGCAGACATCTGGGCGGCCAACGCTTCCTCATCTTCAGCGGGCTTCACCAGCACCCCATCAAGACCAGGGCGAATGATTTCCCTTGGTCCGGTATCGCAATCAAAAGCAATACTGGGTACGCCACAGGCCATGGCCTCGAGTAAGCTGTTTGACAAACCCTCGGTCCGTGAACTTAATACATAGATATCGGCAGCCTTGGACCAGGCCAGCATATTGCCAGCGCGTCCGGGCATGGAAATACGACTGCCCATGCCGGCTTCGTCAAGCTGCTTTTGCAATGCTTCCCGCTTGTCACCTTCGCCCAGAATAATCAAATCCCATTCCGGATGCAAATGTGCAATAGAGACAAAAGCCTTGATTAACATATCGAACCCTTTGTCATGATGCAAGCGGCCGACTCCCAGCATAAGCTTGCGACCCGGCGCTTTGACACACTCAATAAACGGTTCTTTATTTTCAAGGGGCCAATGTACCGCATTGGGAATCACGGCAATATTCGAACCGGGCACATTTTTCTCAAGCCAGGCTTTTGTACCGTGTGTCAGGGCAATAACCTTGGCAGCCTTGGGATAGGTATAGCGACGCAGTTTTTGCCACAGGCCGGAAATCGTCTGTGAAGGCGGATGGGTATGTTCGGTCGCAATGACATGACAGCCAGCGACACCTGAAGCGGCCAACACAGCCAAAATCGAAGAGGTTGTCATAAAACCGATCACGATATCAGGACGTTGACGCTTGATTTCCTTGCGCAATATATACAGACGCCGCAAATTGGCCATTACGCCCTGTAAACCGGCCGTATTCAGGGAAATGCGCTGTACTTGTTTATTCAATTCATAAGCATCTTCAGAGGCATCAGTTTGGGTAACGAGCAAGACATCGTGCCCACCGGCAATCCACCGCGCAGCCAAGTCTACCGCAACCCGCTCTGCACCTCCTCCTCGAAGTGAATGAATAAACAACATGATTCTCAAGGGAGAAGATTTTTTATGCATCTCGAAAGACATATTAGCTCAGGCTGAAGAAGTTTTTTTTGTCGCGCCATACTTGAGGACGGCAAAAAAATAACATAGATAAGATAACAAATACATTAAACTTGTCGCCAACATAATGCCTTCGGCGCCCATGACGGGAGCAAGTATGTAATTCATGCCTGCCTTTAGGGAAAAATTACCAATGGCAATAGTGGCCATAAGTTTATAACGATTCTGGCTTGCCATTAACTGAACCAGGATCAATACACCAAAATAAAAAGGCAGTTGCAAAAGCCCCCAGCGCAATACAGACGCCACTTTCAGGGTGTCTTCCGGAGTAAAGGCACCGTTTTCAAACAACAGTTTTACCATCCATGGCGCCAGAAACCAGCCTACCATGACCGCCGCAATACCCGCCAACAACATTAAGGCTGACCATTTCAGGGCCATAGACCGGGCCTGCTCGGGATTACCACGGCTTTGCACATCGGCCAACACTGGCAAGGCAGCCCGGCCAACTGAAGCGGCGCCAATACCAATCACCAGCGACAGCAAACGGGTAGCATAGCCCAATGTAGCATTGGCATTGCTGCCCAAACTGGCCGCCGCCATTTGGTCTAGTGGCCCTACAAAACTCATGGCAATTTGTCCCACCAGCATGATACCGGCCGCATTCAGCAACATTGGCCATTGCGGTGATTGCAAGCCAGGCTTGGGCAATCCCCAATTACCGCCATCAGCCCTGCGGGCCAGTGCAGACAACCACACTGCCTGGATCAGGTAACCAACCAGGGTTCCCCATAAAAGCGGATAAACACTGGTGTTACCTGGCGTTACCAGGATTGCCAGCAAAATCATCAGGGCCGGTATGCTGTCCAGCAGGTTATTGATATGTCGCTCATGCGCCCGCAAGCGGGCGGTACATACTCCAATCACCAGCGTTAGCAAAACAGCCGGCGCAAAGGCCTTGATCAGCTCGATACTGGCCTGTTTGGTTTGGGCACTTAAATTACCACCGGTATAGTGCAATATTTGCGGCCACAAATAATAGGTAGCGATGGATAGCAGCACGCCCAGCACCACAATCCAGCCCTGCAGTTCACGAATAAAGCGGGAACGCTCGTGCTGGCCGGCATATCGTGCCTTGACCAGCGCGGGAATAAGGACGATTGAAAATGCCCCTACCATGGTTACCGGCAGCCAATTGGCCATGGTCAGGGTAAATTGGTAGGCGTCTACGATATCACTGACACCATAGCGGTGGGCAACGGCAATTTCCTTGATGGCACCTGCCATTTTTCCGATCAGCAAAAAAAACGCAACGCGCATTGCCCCTTGGGCAATGCGCTTGTGATCAGGATGCAGGCGGTTAAGCCTGGTGCGCAACTGCTTCAAGCAAGGACTATTTCAAAAATTGAATATACCAGGGCATGGCAGTTTCAATACCCTGAAGAATGGTATGGCTGGGTACATAGCCCAATTGCGCCTGTGCCTTGCCAATATCGGCTTGCGAATGACGCACATCACCTTGGCGAAAATCCCGGTAAACCGGTTTTTTGTCATACTGAATACCATTGGCACCCAAGGTTGCAGACAGATAGGCAAACAACTCATTCAAGCTGGTTCTTGCATTAACCGCCACGTTATACACCTCAAAACCGCTTTCAGGCATTTTGGCACCTGCCAGCAGGTTGGCCTGCACGGCATTCTCGACAAAACAGAAATCGCGGCTGGTTTCGCCATCACCATTAACCAGGACATCTTCGCCCTTGATCATGGCTGCTGTCCATTTGGGAATGACAGCGGCATAGGCACCATCAGGATCCTGGCGTTTGCCAAACACGTTGAAATAACGCAGGCCAATTGAACGGAAACCATAAGTGCGGGCAAATACGCTGGCATACAGCTCGTCGACATACTTGGTAACCGCATAAGGTGAGAGCGGATTGCCGATTTTATCTTCTACCTTGGGCAAATCGGGGTGATCACCATAGGTGGAGCTGGACGCCGCAAAAACAAACGAGGTCACGCCCGCATCACGGGCCGCTACCATCATGTTAAGAAAACCGCCAATATTAACTTCATTGGTGGTAATGGGATCATTGATGGAACGCGGCACTGAACCCAGTGCTGCCTGGTGCAACACAATCTCCACCCCTTCACATGCCTGGCGGCAAGTGTCCAGATTGCGGATATCGCCTTCAATAAACTTGAAATTACCCCATTGCGTGGCAGACACCTGGCCCTGGACTTCATCAAGATTATGCTGGTAACCCGTGGCAAAGTTGTCCAGCCCCACCACTTTCTGGTTAAGCCGCAAAAGGGTTTCCAACAGGTTGGAGCCAATAAACCCGGCACAGCCGGTAACCAGCCAGGTCCGTGGCTGGCGTTGCAAATCGGCTTTCAATGCTTCAAATGCCTGACTCATGCTTTATTTTCCTTTTACCCAATTACAGACGAATATCGGCTTCTTCTGCTGTTAACACATATTTCAGGTCATACAGCACATGCTCGGGCTTGCCCAGTGCGCGAATGGCCGCTGCACCCATTTCCACAAACTCTTTATGGGAAACCGCCAGGATAATGCCGTCGTAAACGCCCTGCTGCACTTGCTTGACGGGCGTGACACCATATTCATGCTGCGCTTCTGCAACATCTACCCATGGATCGAACACATCCACATCCATGTTGTATTCGTCGAGTTCTTTAAGGATATCCACCACCCGGGTATTACGCAGGTCGGGGCAATTTTCTTTAAAAGTAAGCCCCATCACCAGCACCTTGGCACCCTGGACCTGGATGCTTTTCTTGGTCATGGCCTTGACCAGCTGGGCCACCACATAAGGGCCCATGCTGTCGTTCAGGCGACGGCCGGCCAGGATGATTTCAGGGTGATAGCCAATCGACTGGGCCTTGTGGGTCAAATAGTAAGGATCTACGCCAATGCAATGGCCACCCACCAGACCGGGACGGAAAGGCAGGAAGTTCCATTTGGTACCGGCCGCTTCCAGCACAGCCTGGGTATCAATACCCATTTTGTTGAAGATCAGCGCCAGTTCATTAATGAGGGCAATATTCACGTCACGCTGGGTGTTTTCAATGACCTTGGCGGCTTCAGCCACCCGAATGCTACTGGCCTTGTGGGTACCGGCTACAATAATTTCACGGTACAGCTGATCTACCACTTCGGCCACTTCAGGAGTTGAGCCGGAAGTCACTTTCTTGATGGTGGAAACGCGGTGCGCCTTGTCACCCGGGTTGATGCGCTCGGGGCTGTAACCGGCAAAGAAATCCACGTTGAATTTCAGGCCAGAGAACTTTTCCAGGACCGGCACGCAGTCTTCTTCGGTTGCACCCGGATACACGGTTGACTCATAAATAACAATATCGCCTTTTTTCAAGGCCTTGCCAATGGTTTCGCTGGCCTTGACCAGCGGGGTCAGGTCGGGACGCTTGTATTCATCAATGGGAGTAGGCACCGTCACAATATAAGTATTGGCTTTGGCGAGGTCTGACGGATTGGCACTGAATTGCAAATGTGATGCTTCGGCCAGTTCTTCGCTGCTGACTTCCAGCGTGTGGTCCTGGCCGCCCTGCAATTCGGCAATACGTTTCTGGTTAATATCAAACCCCAACACCGGTCGCTTTTTGCCAAATTCAACTGCCAAAGGCAATCCAACGTAGCCAAGGCCGATAACTGCCAATTTAATATCTTGAACTTGCACGAATTTCTCCCAAAGGAAATAACTGAATAATTTTTAAGTACTTTTGATTGTAACAATCAGGGTTAACCAGAACAGTAAGAAAACATAAGACAATGCAATATATCTTGCATTTGTTGTTTTACCGCTTGCGTGAAACCGATGGCAGCAACAGCCAGCGCGGACAGCGCCATGCAACCAGGCGGGAATAAAGCCAAATATACACCGATGAAAACACCAGCATACTGATACAAAGCAAAATCGCGTTGTCCCAGAAAATAGTAGCGGGCACCAGGCCTATTAAGGTCAGTACCCACAAATAAGGGGATGTCAGGGCATTACACAAGGCTGGCACCGCATCGCGCCCCGTACGGCTGAAAGTTACCCGTACCAGGCGGCGGAAAATAAGCTGGTGCAAATGCAGCGCATCAGGCTGGTCTACCGGCACACCACGCTTGAAGCGTCGTCGCCATATTGAAAACATGGTTTCAAATACTGGGTAAAACAATACCGCCAAGGCATAAAACGGAGAAACCGACGGATTGCGTATGACCAGCAAGACGGCCAGCTCGGCCAGCATGAAACCAATAAAATATGCACCACCATCGCCCAGGAACACCCTGCCAAAAGGGAAGTTCCAGACAAAAAAACCGACAATCGACGAAGCCATGGCCAGCGCAATCGAAAAAATCGCCAAATCATTGACCTGGTAGGCAACCAGCGCAATCGATGCAGACATTAACATGGCAACCATGCCGGCCAGGCCATTCATGCCATCAACAATATTAAGGGCATGGGTACAGCCACCGACCGCAATCATGGTAAACAAAAGGGAGATGGGCCAAAATGCCAGGATCAGGTCTATAAAGGCAAACCCCACCCGGCTGACACCGCCAAAAAACCACCAGGCAATGGCTGCCGAAGCAAAAGCCGCCAGCAGGCGTTTGCCTGAACCAATATCTTTGGTGATATCTTCTAAAATGCCCGCCACAAAAACCGGCATGGCTGCCACGAACAAGGCAGGCCATAGCCAATTAAGGGTCGTGTTATCTGGGCGGCCCAACACCAATAATCCGGCCAGAGTACCGGCAAAAACTGCCAGTCCGCCAATTCGGGGTGTTGAACGCTTATGCGTAGCCTGTGGCTTATTGAGATCATAGTCTCCGGTGTAGGCACCATGCCATCGCTCGGATACAACGATGAGGCCGCCCACCATGAATGCCACTATGCTGATATATAAGTATTGCCAAGTAAATGTCAAAGTAAACCCAAGGCGCAAAAAAAACAGTCAAGACCAATGAAAAACCAAAAGGTTCGCATAAAACCCGGTTTTACCACCATAAGCGAAAAACAAATTCGAATCATACAGGAAATACTAGGTATCCCTTATTTATTTTAAATCCGAAATGAGTTATTGCTTATTCTTATTGTATCGCTAACAGGCAAAAAAAATGCCCAAAATCTTACGATTTTGGGCAAAATCCACCAAAGGAGGAGGGTGGAGGAGACAACCTTGGCATGACTGCTTTTTTAAAGCGCACATTAGAATGTTTTTTTTAATTCTTAATGTGTTTGGTCATCCGATGTAGTAACTATAACCGATTTCCATGGTGCGATGCAAGAAAAATTACAGGTAAACCCTAAGAGAATCGTAACGAATGTTGTAAAAACAACAAAACTTATATGCGGTATGCCAAAGTAGTCATGATTTTAGACATGAACCGCATTGCCTGTTTTACCGGTGCAGGTAGTTCTTCAGCACCATTCACCTCGGCGGTAGTTCTATGGCCAATTTCATCATCACGCATTTGGGTAACAATTTTTCGCGAGCGTGCGTCCTGTTCAGGCAACAACGCCAAATGGGAATCAAGATGTTGCTCAACCTGTCTTTCGGTTTCGGCCATGAATCCCAGGTTTTTAGGCACACCTGCCACGCTGGCCATCACACCCAGCGTAAACGAACCGGCATACCAGAGGGGATTCAACAAGCTGGTGTGGCTTTTCAATTCGCCAAGCCGATCATGACACCAAGAAAGGTGATCCACCTCTTCTTCGGCGGCGTGCAACAAGACCTGCTTGATCTGCGGATCTTTACACACAATAGACTGCCCACGATATAGCGCCTGGGCACACACCTCACCCACATGATTAACCCGCATCAAGCCGGCCACATGCTTTTTTTCAGACTCGTTCAACTCGGCATCGGTAATATCCGGCTCTCCGGCGGGATTTGCGCGGGTTGCCTGCGCCGCGCCCGAAAGCACCTCAAGCGCCTTGTTAACTTCGATAAACAAGGCATCAAGCCCTGTGGGCGAGCGACGAAAAGCCGGCTTTGTTCCTGCATGAGTGATAGACTGGGTCATAAAAAGCATCTCCGGTAATACTGAAAGGTTCGGAATTCAACGGCCTATTTTAGCCAATTGAAACTGCCTTGCATGCCAAACCGCTCAAGAAACCCGTTTATATCTTATCTTTGAGTTATAAAAACCCATCGTCACCCAAGAAAAAATTGGGCAACCTCATTCTGTTCAAGCTATTTAGGTTGCGTATCGGCCAAGCGCTGCTCCCTTGCCGCCCGATCAAGTAGAATTACGTAATATTAATCATAAAGTCCGCAAGGCTTGTTGCACTTGCGAAAACCGTATTTTCAGGATCCCTAACATGCAGTGTACCGTTGAATGGAATGGCCCCGAGGGCATGCTTTTTGTTTCTAAAACCGGCAGTGGCCACGTTATCGCCATGGATGGCGCCCCCGAAGGCGGCGGCAACAACCTGGCTCCTCGCCCAATGGAAATGATCCTTACCGGTGCGGGTGGCTGCGCTGCCTACGACGTGGTGCTTATCCTGAAACGCAGCCGCCAGGAGATCTCCCGCTGCAACGTGGCCATTACCAGTGAACGCGCCGAGACCGATCCCAAGGTTTTCACAAAAATCCACTTCGTATTTACTGTCAAAGGCAAAAACCTCTCTGAAAAAGTCGTGGAACGGGCCGTGAACCTATCCCACACCAAATACTGCTCTGCCGTCGCCATGCTGGAAAAAACCGCCGAAATCACGCACGAAACCGTCATCCTGGAGGATTGAGCCATGCGTCAATATGAAGACTTCATGCGCCACGTCCACGACAAAGGCGTCAGCAAAACCGATCGCACAGGCACAGGCACCCGCTCGGTTTTCGGCTATCAAATGCGTTTTGACTTGGCTGAAGGCTTTCCCATGGTCACCACCAAAAAGCTGCACACCAAAAGCATCTTCATCGAACTGCTCTGGTTCCTGCGGGGTGACTCCAACGTAAAATGGCTGCAGGAACGTGGCGTAAGCATCTGGGACGAATGGGCCGACGAGAACGGGGAACTGGGCCCTGTTTACGGCGTACAATGGCGCTCATGGCCCACACCCAACGGTGAACACATAGACCAGATCAGCCAGGTTATTGAACAAATCAAAAACAATCCCGACTCACGTCGCCTGATTGTTTCCGCCTGGAACGTGGCAGACATCGGAAAAATGAAACTACCCCCCTGCCATGCCTTCTTCCAATTCTACGTAGCCGAAGGAAAGCTGTCTTGCCAGCTCTACCAGCGCAGCGCCGACATCTTTCTGGGCGTCCCCTTCAATATTGCCAGTTACGCCCTGCTCACCCACATGGTGGCACAACAATGCGATCTTGAAGTGGGTGAGTTCATCTGGACGGGCGGTGATTGCCACCTGTACAGCAATCACATGGAACAGGTAGAACTGCAACTGTCGCGTGAACCTTTCCCCTACCCCAAACTTAATATCAAGCGCAAGCCAGCCTCAATCTTTGATTACGAATACGAAGACTTCGAAATCCTTGACTACCGGCATCATCCCCACATCAAGGCCCCGGTTGCCGTTTGACATCCCCTTCTCCCTAACCCGGTGAGGGGTTCAGAATGGGATTCTCCACAATCATAGACAAACCAAGCCAAAAAAAATACACGCATTACAACCAAACAAGCACCGCAGATAAACGCATATGACATCCTTAAACATCATCGTCGCCTACACCGACAACCTCGTCATCGGCAAAGAAAACACCATGCCATGGCACATCCCGGGCGACCTGGCCAACTTCAAAAAAATCACTCTGGGTTCACCCATCATCATGGGCCGTAAAACCTGGGAATCCCTGGGCCGCCCCCTGCCTGGCAGACGGAACATTGTCATCACGCGCAATCAAGACTACCAGGCCACCGGTGCCGAATGCGTTCCCACCCTAGAGGAAGCCATCACGGCTGCCAAAGCAGATGGGGCAGAAAACATCTTCATCATCGGCGGTGAACAAATCTTCCGCCTGTGCCTGGACCAATGTGACAAGGTATATGCCACCGAAATCCACGCCAACATTGAAGGCGACACCTACTTCCCCGCCTTGGACAAAACCCGCTGGAAAGAAGCCAGCCGGCAAGCCCAACCGGCAGAAAACGGCCTGAACTACGACTTCGTCATCTACGAAAAAGTGTAACGAACACCTAATCAGTTCACTTCTGCGTGGGAACAAGCGTAAAAGCATCCCTCTCAAAAAGAAACCACAGGTAAAAACAAAGAAAAGCGGATTCATCGTTCAGGTGCAGCGACTTCGGCGCGCAGTGGCGTCGGAGCAAACCTGAATGATGAATCCGCGTCTCTCAAAAAGAACCGGTTTAATGAAACAACCCTCTGCCACCAACTTCCTACTGGTAATCCTCAAGCGGAGGACAAGTACAAACCAGATTCCTGTCCCCATAAGCATTATCCACCCGCGCCACCGGTGGCCAGTACTTGCTTTGCGGCAAGACCGAATGCGGATACGCCGCCTCGGTGCGTGAATACCCGTGCTCCCAATCATCCGCCACCAGCATCTGCGCCGTATGCGGTGCATTCACCAGCACATTATCCTGTGCATCCACCTGCCCCTTCTCTACCTGCTCAATCTCCTTGCGAATCGCAATCATCGCATTAATAAAACGATCCAGCTCTTTCAAGCTCTCCGACTCGGTGGGCTCAACCATTAAAGTACCCGCCACCGGAAAACTCATCGTGGGCGCATGAAAACCGTAATCCACCAAACGCTTGGCCACGTCATCCACCGTTATTCCGCTGCTGTCCTTAATAGGCCGCAAATCCAGAATACACTCATGGGCAACCCGGCCATTGCGTCCTGCATACAAGACAGGATAATAAGGTGCCAACCGCTTCGCAATATAATTGGCATTCAGCAAAGCAACCTCGGTTGCCCGCTTCAGGCCCTCAGCCCCCATCAAGGCAATATACACGTAAGAAATAGGCAAAATACTGGCAGACCCGTAAGGCGCGGCAGACACCGGCCCCGTAGGGGCATTCTCATCACGCTGACCCTGCTCATTCAATACCCCTGGCAAATACGGTGCCAAATGTGCGCGTACCGCCACCGGCCCCACACCCGGACCGCCACCGCCATGCGGAATGCAAAACGTCTTGTGCAAATTCAGATGGGACACATCTGAACCGAACAGTCCAGGTTTGGCCAGGCCGACCATCGCATTCATATTCGCGCCATCAAGATAAACCTGCCCACCAGCCTGGTGCACCAAATCGCAAATCTCGGTAATCGCCTCTTCAAACACCCCATGTGTCGAAGGATAAGTAATCATCAGGGCAGCAACCTTATCACCGATATTTTCCAGCTTAGCCTTAAGATCACTGACATCCACATTGCCATTGGCATCGGTGGCAATCACCACCACATCCATACCAACCAAATGGGCCGAAGCAGGATTGGTACCATGGGCAGAGGCAGGAATCAGGCAAACATTGCGTTGGTGCTGCCCGTTAGCCTGATGATAGGCACGAATGGCCAACAGTCCGGCATACTCGCCCTGGGCCCCCGAGTTGGGCTGCAAACTGATCGCCTCATAACCGGTAATCTCACACAAGGCACGAGACAAGCGGTCGAGCAACACCTCATAGCCTGCCGCCTGGTCGCGGGGCGCATAAGGGTGCAAGTTGGCAAATTCGGGCCAGGTAATCGGAATCATCTCAGCCGTGGCATTCAGCTTCATGGTGCAAGAGCCCAAAGGAATCATGCTACGGTCAAGAGCCAGGTCTTTATCAGCCAGGCTACGCAAATAACGCAGCATATCGGTTTCCGAATGAATGCTGGAAAAAACCGGATGAGACAAAATGGCGGTCTGCCTGGCCACACTATTAGGCACAAAAACATCCAGCTCGGCATAAAGCCCCGCAACGTCAGGGGCCTGCTGCCCAACCGCTGCGGCAATCACATTAACCAATTGCTGAAGATCGTCAAGCGTCACCGTTTCATCTAGGGACACAGCAAAACTGTCACCGGCAGGCTGGCGCACATTAATTTGTGCCATCAAGGCCGCCTTGACAACCTCTACCGCCATTTCTGTTTTAACGTGCAAAGTATCAAAAAAGGTCTCATTAGCCGCATTCAAGCCAATCCGTGCCAGCGCTTCTTTCAACACCAGGGTGCAAACATACACCCGCTGCGCAATCGCGCGGATGCCGTTCGCACCATGGTAAACCGCATACATGCTGGCCATTACGGCAAGCAGGACCTGTGCAGTACAAATATTGGAAGTAGCCTTTTCACGGCGAATATGCTGTTCCCGTGTTTGCAGGGCCAGCCTTAAGGCAGGATTGCCCTGGGCATCCACCGAAACACCCACCAGACGGCCGGGCATATTACGTTTGAAAGCGTCTTTACAAGCCATGAATCCGGCATGCGGGCCGCCAAAGCCCAGCGGTACACCAAAGCGCTGTGCACTTCCTACCGCAATATCGGCATGCCATTCGCCCGGTGCCTTCAGAATGGCCAAGGCCAGCAAATCGGTTGCCACGGCAACAACCGTTCTTTTGGCCTGCAAGGCCATCGTTAATCCAGCATAATCAATTACACCGCCAAGGCTATGCGGATACTGCAGCAAGACCCCAAAACAATCCGGGATATCTTCCTGTTCATTGCCACAAACCACCTCAATACCCAAAGCCTCGGCGCGGGTACAAACCACTTCGATGGATTGCGGATGGCAATGCTCCGACACGAAAAACACATTGCTTTTGGATTTGGATACCCGCTTTGCCAATGTCATTGCCTCGGCAGCGGCAGTTGCCTCATCCAGTAAAGAAGCATTGGCAACCGGCAAACCGGTCAAATCCGCCACCATGGTCTGGAAATTCAGCAAGGCCTCCAGCCGGCCCTGGGAAATTTCCGGTTGATAAGGGGTATAGGCGGTATACCAGGCCGGGTTTTCAAGAATGTTGCGCAAAATCACATTAGGCGTGTGTGTGCCATAATAGCCTTGCCCTATATAGTTCCTGTACAGCTTGTTGCCAGCGGCGATTTTCTTGAGTTCGCCCAGTACATCTGTTTCGCTGCGGGCATGATCCAAAGCCAATGGTACGCCAAGGCGGATACCTGAAGGAACAATTTCCTCTACCAGGTCATCCAGGCTTTCGGCGCCAATAACGGACAGCATTTTTGTCTGCTCGGCCTCGGTGGGCCCTACGTGTCGACCAATAAACGCCTGGGACACATCCTTATGTGTACGCAACATATCTTCATCCCATAAAATGGAAATTATTCGGCTTGTTCCTGATAGCCCGCGGCATCCAGCAATTTTTCTAGGTCAGCCAGATTATTGGGCTTGATCTTGAAAATCCAGTTTGCATAAGCATCTTCATTGATCAAATTGGGCTCTTCTTCAAGCGCTTCGTTGAAAGCCACAATCTCACCATCCACCGGTGCATAAATATCCGAGGCCGCCTTGACAGATTCAACCACGGCAGCCGTTTCGCCGGCATTAAGGGTATCACCCACATTAACATCACCCACATAAACCAGGTCACCCAACTGGTCCTGCGCATTGTCTGTAATGCCAACTACAAAAACATCCCCCTCTGCCAAAACCCATTCGTGGGTTTTGGTGTATTTACGATCGGTAGGCAAATTCATTTATAACTCCTGATTTATATAAAACAAACACGTTTCACACGTGACATTAGCACTCATTTCTTCAAGGCTTGAAAATGGCCTGCAATTCTGCAGGGTCAAGACACCAATGGCTTGCCGTTACGCACAAAAGGCAATGTGCACAAAGTGGCTGGCAGCCACTTGCCACGCAGCTCAACTTTTACCGAAGCGCCTGGCTGAATGCCTTCGGGCAGACGGGCAAAACCAATTGAAAACCCCAAAGTGGGTGACATGGTACCACTGGTAATCTCTCCGTCGCCCAATTCTGTCCTGACTTTCATATGTGCCCGCATGACCCCTCGCTCATTAAGCCTGATGCCCATAAAGGCGTTACGTTTTGGTGCTTGGGTAATTGCCTTGCGACCAATAAAATCGCGAGCCTCATCTTTAAGGCTGATGGTCCAGGCCAGGCCTGCCTGTGCAGGCTGAATGGCTTCATCCATATCCTGGCCATACAGGTTCATCCCGGCTTCAAGGCGCAAGGTATCACGGGCACCCAAACCACAAGGCCTTACACCCTGTGCCAGCAGGGCATTCCAGAGATCCACCACCTGGGTGGCTGGCAAGACAATTTCAAAACCATCCTCACCGGTATAACCGGTACGGGCCACCATGAAATCCGACTCGATAAAAACAGCCGTAAAAGGTGACAAGGATTCGGTTTGCGCTTGCAGGCCGGAACGGATATTCCAGACTTTTTCACGGGCATGCGGCCCCTGCACGGCAACCATGGCCAAATCATGACGCGGTGTAATCTGCACCTGCCCGTAATCTCCCTGCCCGGCCTGCTCATGCAACCAGGCCACATCAACTTTTGCCCGGCCGGCATTAACCACCAGACGCCAGTTATTGGGGGCAAAGAAGTATACAATCAGGTCGTCAATCACACCGCCCTCCGGGTTAAGCATGCAGCTATACAAAGCCTTCCCAGGCACGGCAAGCCTAGCTACATCATTGGCCAGCACACGACGCAAAAAACCAAGCGAACCCTGCCCCGAAATATCGATATTGAGCATATGGGAAACGTCAAACATGCCCACGGCATTACGTACGGCATGGTGCTCTTCGATTTGCGAACCATAGGAAACGGGCATGTCCCAGCCACCGAAATCCACCATTTTGGCGCCTAGCGAAAGATGTGTATCGTGCAGAGGGGTAAATTGAAGATGTTCAGATGACATGGAAAAACCTTGGTGAGTATTGTGTAGGCCGGCAAAAACCACCCGGGCATGACATGGCAAAGAAACGGACTGCACCTGCCATTCCTGAAAATTATATTACTAATTTATAAGGCTAAATAAGCTGTTTTCTAGGTATTTACCAGAGATGCCATTGAGATAAATTCATGATACAAACAAACATTCCGGTTTTTACTAGCCACCAAACTTGACGGAATTACTTATGATTGAAATATCATTGTCATGCTAAATCTGTTAAGGTAGACCTGATTACAACCAAAAGGAGAAAGCGATGGATAATGGTTTTTACGCAACCTGGATTGCAGAATCAAAGGCACATCCTGGCATTACCGTTATTGAAGATGCCCGTATCCGCGGAGGCGACGCCAACTATCTTTACTCGGGAACCATACAGGCAACCACCCCCGAAGAAGTCGTTGCCAATCTCAAGATCAAGGCCTATAAAAGCCAGGCCAATGAAACCTTTGGCACACTCGATGACACCTTCGACCTGTCCCTGACCGGCATCAAAACCGACTCCGGTTTTGAAATGACCGGCTACTCACCCAGTGGCAAGGAAATCAAGATTGAAGCCACCAAAATAGCCAATATAGATTTATAGGCTTTCTGCCGATATTGCGGGCGGCCTGCTGTTAAAGCACCTGTCCACAAGCCACACCGGATGCCCAGGCCCACTGGAAATTATAACCACCCAGCCAACCTGTTACATCAACCACTTCACCTATAAAATGCAGGCCTGGCACTTTTTTGGATTGCATGGTTTTTTGGTCCAGCTCTGCGGTATCCACGCCCCCTTTCATGACTTCGGCTTTTTTATAACCGGCCGTACCGGTTGGTACTAATTGCCAGTCATGAATCAGGGCGGACAGTTCCCTTATTTTTTTATCGGGCATATCCGCCAAGCGCGTATCCGCAGCAATACCCATGTTCTCTAGCCAGCACTCTGCCAGCCGCTTGGGCCACAAGCTGCCCAGCACCGTCAGCAACTGCTGCCGGCTACCTGATTTTTTTTCAATCAAGCCGGACTCAAGATTCATTTCGGGTTGCAAATTAAGCATGATAGGACTGCCCGGCTCCCAATAACTGGAAATCTGCAAAATTGCCGGGCCTGACAGCCCTTTATGCGTAAACAGCAGGTCTTCATGGAACTTCTGTTTCGTTTTCCCGGTACCGGTCGCCACGACTGTTTCAAGAGAAACACCCGACAGTGTACTGAAACGCTGCCAGGTCTGGGCATCAAAGGTCAGGGGCACCAGTGCTGGTCGGGGTTCAACCACTTTCAGGCCAAATTGACGGGCGATTTTCATGCCATAATCGCTGGCACCCAGCTGTGGGATCGCCATCCCGCCAGTGGCCACCACCAGCTTTGCGGCACGAATGGTGCCTGCCGATGTTTGCAACACAAATGACTGGTCTTCCTGCCGGCTGATATCATTAACCGAGCAACCCATGCGCCAGGACACCTTGCCCTGCTCGCATTCGGCACGCAGAACGTGAATAATGTCTTCGCTGGAATGATCACAGAACAACTGCCCCTTATGCTTTTCATGCCAGGCAATCTTGTATTTTGCCAACAAAGCCAGGAAATCTTGCGGCGTATAGGCCGACAAGGCCGAACGGCAAAAGCGGGGGTTATTAGACAGGAATTGCAGGTACGTGGTGCCCAGATTGGTAAAATTACAGCGGCCACCGCCAGAGATGCGTATTTTTTCGGCCAGCTTGTTGGCATGGTCAATTAACACGACTTTCCGGCCACGCTGGCCAGCGACGGCGGCACACATCATGCCTGCCGCCCCTGCCCCTATAATGGCAACATCGAATGCAGCTGCGTTACTCATCAAGCTTCAGGCAATCCACATAAAAGCGAGTATTTCCATTTTCATCAACTTCGGTACCCAAGCCATGAATAAAGGTTTCAAAGCCGGGGAATTTCGCATTGAAGGAACGGGCAAACTGCAGATACTCCACAATGGTCCTGTTGAAGCGCTCACCCGGAATCAATAGTGGAATGCCAGGCGGGTAAGGTGTTAACAAAACACCTGTAACCCTTCCTTCCAGGTCATCAATAACCACCCTTTCAACATCCCGGTGTGCCATTTTGTCAAAGGCATCCGACGGTTTCAGCGCAGGCACCATATCACTTAGATACACCTCGGTGGTCAAACGGGCCACGTCATGATCGCGATAAGCCTCGTGGATCATCTGGCACAAATCACGCAGGCCCATGCGTTCATATTGCTTTTGATTATTGCAGAATTCAGGCATGATGCGCCACAGTGGCTGGTTGCGGTCATAATCGTCCTTGAACTGCTGCAAGGCCGTTAGCATGGTGTTCCAGCGCCCTTTGGTGATGCCAATGGTGAAAAGGATGAAGAAGGAATACAAGCCGGTTTTTTCAACCACAATACCGTGTTCGGCCAAATACTTGGAAACCAGTGAAGCCGGAATACCGTTTTCTTCAAAGCTGCCGTTAATGTTAAGCCCGGGGGTAATAATGGTGGCCTTGATCGGGTCAAGCATGTTGAAGCCTTCAGCCAGATCCCCAAAACCGTGCCATTCTTCGCCAGAACGCAGGAACCAGTCATCTTGCGTACCAATATCATCGGCCACCAGACGGTTGGGACCCCATACGCGGAACCACCAGTCATCTTTGCCGTATTCGGAAGCCACCTTGCGCATGGCACGACGGAAATCAAGCGCTTCCTTAATACTTTCTTCCACCAGGGCGGTTCCGCCAGGAGGCTCCATCATGGCAGCAGCCACGTCACAGGAAGCAATAATCGCATACTGGGGCGAGGTTGAGGTATGCATCAGATACGCTTCATTGAAAATATTGCGGTCCAATTTGCGGGTTTCGGACTCTTGCACCACAATTTGGGAGGCCTGTGAAATACCCGCCAACAGCTTATGGGTAGAGTGCGTGGCATAGACCATGGCATTCGTGCTGCGCGGACGTCCTTCACCAATGGCATGCATATTGTTGTAGAACTCATGGAAAGCCGCATGCGGCAGCCATGCTTCATCAAAATGCAGGTTTTCAACCATGTCACCCAATTTTTCCTTGATCATTTCAACGTTGTAAATAACACCGTCATAAGTACTTTGGGTAAGCGTCAGGATTTGTGGCTTTTTGTTAAGCGCATTGCGGGCAAACGGGTTGGCCTCTATTTTCTTGAGAATATTTTCAGGCTCGAATTCCTCAAGGGGAATGGGACCGATAATACCCAAGTGATTGCGAGTTGGACGCAAAAACACCGGAATGGCACCTGTCATGGTAATGGCATGCAAAATGGATTTATGACAGTTACGGTCAACCACCACCACGTCATTGGAAGCCACGTTGGCATGCCACACAACCTTATTGGAAGTAGAGGTACCATTCGTCACGAAAAAGCAGTGATCGGCATGAAAAATACGGGCCGCATTTTTTTCGGATTCGGCCACCGGACCGGTATGATCCAGCAATTGGCCCAGTTCTTCTACCGCATTGCAGACGTCGGCACGCAACATGTTTTCACCAAAAAACTGGTGAAACATCTGCCCTACCGGGCTTTTAAGGAAAGCAACCCCACCCGAGTGACCTGGGCAGTGCCAGGAATAAGAGCCATCCTGGGCATATTTGACCAGTTCACGGAAAAACGGTGGTGGCAGGCTGTCCTGATAGCTGCGCGCTTCGCGAATAATATGGCGTGCCACGAACTCGGGCGTATCCTCAAACATGTGAATGAAGCCATGCAATTCACGCAGAATGTCGTTGGGAATATGCTGGGAAGTCCGGGTTTCACCGTACAAATAAATAGGTATTTCAGCATTGCGAAAACGCAATTCACCAATAAACGACCGCAGGTTTTTAATCGCAAACGCCACGTCTTCGGGGGAATCCACGTCAAACTCTTCGTCGTCGATGGATAAAATAAACGCACTGGCCCGGCTTTGCTGTTGGGCAAACGAGCTAAGGTCACCATAACTGGTTACTGCCAGCACTTCCACACCTTCTGCCTTGATAGCATCGGCAAGGGCGCGCACACCAAACCCGGAAGCACTTTCCGAGCGAAAATCTTCGTCAATAATAACGATGGGAAAGCGAAACTTCATTGGAAACTCCTTCACTCACAATGTAGGTGAGCAACTATTATGTTCTTGGCAGTGTTACGCCCTGTTGACCCTGATATTTGCCGCCACGATCTTTGTATGAAGTCTCACATTCTTCATCGCTTTCCAGAAACAGCATTTGGGCACATCCTTCACCGGCATAAATTTTAGCCGGCAACGGGGTAGTATTTGAAAACTCAAGTGTCACATGACCTTCCCACTCAGGTTCGAGCGGAGTAACGTTGACAATGATGCCACAACGGGCATAAGTGCTTTTACCCAGACAGATAGTAAGCACATTACGGGGTATCCGGAAATACTCAACCGTACGGGCCAAGGCAAAGGAATTAGGCGGAATAATGCATACATCACCCACGAAATCAACGAATGATTTTTCATCGAATGATTTGGGATCAACAATCGTGGAATTGATATTGGTAAAAATCTTGAACTCGTTGGCACAACGCACGTCGTAACCGTAACTGCTGGTGCCATAACTGACGATTTTTTCACCATTTACCGAACGAACCTGCCCCGGTTCAAAGGGTTCGATCATGCCGGCAGCCGATGCTTCCCGGATCCAACGATCATTTTTTATGCTCATTGCCTTACTCTCAGTGAAATTACATAGGCCGGTTTCGGCGTTTTTTTCAAAACCGGATTCATAATTGAAAATAGAATTGTAGCCTTACCTGAAGATAGACAACCCTGATTTACCCTAATCCTTGAAAAAACGCCGGTAGACAAATTCTATCCCATTCGTCGTCCCAATTTTTGCATCAACTGTTAAATATTGCAGCAACTTATAACTGGCTTTGACGACCGTACCGGTTCCGGCCAAGGCCTGCTCCACACTGGCTGTAACCCCATTGCCAAACTTCTTGCTAGCCACAAAAAACTGGGTAGACAGGCTGCTTGAGGTATCAAAACCAAGGCCGGAAGCTACGGTATGTTCAGGCAGCACACTACCCGATTTACCCAGGTCTCCTGTTCGCACGGCAATATCATCAATACCCAACTGACGGTAAAAGGGTTCTCCGCCGCCCAAAATTGAAGTACCTACGGAAAACAGCAAGGCAATATCACCGCCATTGCTGTCCGGCCCACGGCCCATAATCAGCCAGGACAGTTTTTCAACCTCGCTGACATCTGGATAAGACACCAGCGTAATTCTTGGTTTTTTGGCCGTACCCACGACCCGCAGGCCGGCCTCCACCTCTTGGCCGGTCCGGATGGCCTCGATATCCAATACCGGATTTTCTATGTTGCCCTGAAAAGTAATGCGGCCACGACGGATCTGCAAACGCTGCCCATAAGCTTCGATTGCACCACCCCGGGTACGGAATGCCCCAACGGCAGTCAATCGGCCATCTCTTTGTACAATATTGAGGTCACCCACAAGACCCGAGTTCAGGCCCATGCCCACCAGATAAAACCGTGGGCCTAAATCAACCGTAAAGTCCAAGTCCAGGTTTGTAACCGCTTCGCTTGGCACGACTTCTTTTTGCCCAGGCTGAAGCACAATCACGTCACCATCCACAGACGGCACCGTCCCTAGAATATCAATACTGGCCCAGCCGGCATCGGCCGTCACCTTGCCAACAATATCAATATTAGGCAAATCGGCATCAATATCAACATTGCCACTTACCATGGCAAAACGATCGGCCCGTTGAATAATCGGGTAGTAGTCAAGCGCCACTTTCACACTACCTTTGCTGGTCACCAGGTTCCAGCGACCGGTAATATTCATGCTGCCGTTTTGAGCCGGCGGGTTTTCTTCAATCCATTGTTTGGTACGCCACTCGGTTGGCATCACCCTGATTACCGAAGGAAAACGCAGCGAATTGATCAAAAACTCGTTATTGCGGAAAGTGCCCCTAAGGGTACCATCTAGCAGGCGCACCCCATTGTCAATCTGCACAACCCTTACTTTATTGCCATTGAGCGTGCCTGAGGTTGACCATTGGCCAGAGGCAGTACTTTGCGCCATCATGTCAATGTTGATCTGTCCACCCAGATCAAGCAACTCTCCGGTAAAGGCCGAGAGCCAGGCGATATCATCTAGCCGGCCTTTAATGGCAACATTGGTGCCTCCCTTCAAGTCTGGCACCATGCCGTTCATCCGGCTATTGACACGAGCCGTCAATCTACCTTTTTCCCGGGTATCAACCAGCAAATCGGCCAATACCTGGCTTTGCGTTCCAGATACCGGATTGGCCCTCATGTTCAGGGACAATTGCGTCAAGCCCAAAGCGAGTGGATGCTGAAGGGGCACGACAAAATCGCCCCCTGTCCGCTTGAGGTTGGCCGTACCGGCCAGTGCTCCACCAAACTGGAAGTCCCAGTCGAAATCAAAAAACAGGTTCTGGTCTATCGGTGTTTTCTTGCGATTATCAACAATACCGCCATTGTTACCCTTGTTTTCTTCTGCAAGACCCAAGACATCTTGCATCTCCTTGACCAAGGAAGGATTAATCAAAAGTCGATTAATTGAACCCTTGCTAGCCCATTTGCCATCTTGACCACTAGCCCCCCCCTGATTGACAACCACCTCATGCTTACCCGGCAAGCCTATTTTCAATACGGAAGCGCCTAATTGCCACTCTGGCAGTCCACCCTCTCCGACCGGCAAGAACATGGCTTCCAGCGGTTTGTCCTGATTGGCCGAAAAACCAGCATGCGAAACCTGAAGTCGCTCAAGTGAGCCTTTCCAGCCATCAACCCCGACCGGCAAGACGCCCCAGAACCCTTTCAAACCCAGATCAAAGCTAACCGGTGCCTGGCCCAATTCGGTGGACTTGCCCTGTGAAAACGTGCCTTTAAGCCCAATCACATGGCTGGCCAGCGAACCATCCATATTGCCGTTCAAAACCAGACTGCCCGGCAAACCTGGCCAGAAATCTGAAAACCTTGGCGCATTCACGTCCAGCGACAGCTTGTCGGTAACATGCCCAAAAGCGCCTGATGATTTGATGGAATTGCCGCCCAGTGCCAGATTGATGTCCGCCTTGGGAATCGTATAAATATGCGGATCAATAATACCAACCGGCATACCCCCTGATGAGCCCAGTTCACGCAACAAGGAAACATCCAGCTTGCCCCCCAGTTTCTGGTTATTCCACTGGCTGCCTTCAGCAAAATCCCCCTTGACATGGGCATTCAACAAGCCCACTTCCGGAGACAGTTCTGCATCCAGTGCCAGTTTAGTGCTTAACACAGAGGGCGGAATAATGCCTTCAAGCCATTTGCCCAGTGCCAGCTTCTGCGCAGCCAATGAGCCCACGAAACGATAAGAACGGTTGACCTCATTTGGGGTAACGGCCATATCGGTCTGCAAGGCAGAACCATCTGGCAGGCTTATGCTGATTTTAGCATCATGCAAATAATAGGCAGACAGCATGTCGGCATTAATATTGGCACTCAGGCTTGATTTTTCTCCCTGGCCCGAAGCGGTCAGGTTGATGATATCGCCCGTTCCCGGGGTGCCCGGCTGCTGCGTTATGCTCAGGTTCAGCTCATGAAAATCAATCGGTACCGGTGTCGCAAAAGGCAGCATCCCCATGCCATTGGTTCGTTTAAGATTAAAGCTTCCCAGCAAGATCCGGTCAAATGCAAAATCCCAGTGGCTATCCAGGATGATTTCCTGGCGTTCATCCTTCTTTTTGCCATTGGTCACAAACAGTTTGTCTTTCAGGGTCGGGTCGAGTAATTGCCTTACCTGGTCAATCAGCGCAGGGCTGATAACCAAATCCTTGATGCCCCCCCTGGTTTGCCATTTCCCGTCACCGCCCTGGGCACCTTCCTGCAAAATCGAAACCCGATGATCATTGGGCAATTCCAGGCTTAAGGCCGATGGCCCAACTGTCCACTGGGTCTGACCACCCACCGGTGCGGGTACCAGTGACAACGACAGGGGTGAGGTTTGCAACAAGCGGATACCTGCATGCCGGGCATCCAGCACGTTAAGGGTTCCCGCCCAACTATTCTCATCTTTAACCCTGGCCCAGCGTCCATCCATCTCAAGATCGAGTGCTACCGGCGCCTTGCCAAGGCGGTTATCGGCGGCATCCGCATACATGGCCTGCAAGGCCAGTTTGTGATTTTGCAAATTACCATCCAGGACACCATTGAAATTAATGCTTCCCGGCAAGTCAGGCCAAAATGAAGCCAGTGTAGGGGCATTGACATTAAGGGCCAACTGGCTATGTTCTTCTCCAAAACCACCTGAACCTGCAATCCGGTTATTGCCCAGTACCAGATAAATATCGGTTTCTGACACACGCAGGTTTTCAAAATTGGCTTTGGCTGGCGGTTGCCCTGAAGCATCAACGGCCACCTGGGTGGACGGAAACAGGCCAGCGGTATTGATACGGGTTTTCAGATGCCCATCCAGAGGCTGCTTATTCCACTGGCTTGACGGCTTAAAACGTGCATCCAGCAGCACATTCTTGATTTCCTGTTGATTCAGCAGATCCACATCAACCCGGATCTCGCTATTCAACAAGGCCGGGGGAACCGCACCGGCCAGCAGTTTATCCAGTGCCAAATCTTGCATCTGCAAAGTTGTGCTGATTTTATCGGCGTGATTCTCACCCTGGTTTTCATGCACCTCGGTGTTCAGTTGCAAGCGGGAATTATCGGTCAGGCCAAGATTTACATAGCCATTCCGCAACGGAAAGGGTGAATCCAGCACAAGCCCCAAGTTCATTTCAAGGGAAGACTTGTTGCCCTGCCCGCTACCGGTAATGGTCATTAAGGCAGGTGCCTCAGGCTGGCGGGTTTCATGCACCCGAATCCCCAGGGTGTTGAAATCTAGCGGGATGGTCACATCCAATGGCAAGATGCTATCGCCCGCGGTTCGCAACAAATTAAGCGCACCGGACAATTCCAATCCTTGCTCGAAATTCCAGTTGCCGTCATAAACGACATCGGCAATTTGTTTGGTGTTTGCTGCCACCGGCTGTGCTTCTTCCCCACTGGCCAACGCCTGCTGGAGATCAGCAATTAATTGATGACTGATCGTCAGTTTAGAAAACGCGCCCTGCGTTTTCCAGCCTCGCTGACTGCCTTCGGACAACTGGTGATCCAGCAGGGCCTGCTTGCCCTTTAAGGCCAGCTTAAATTGTGAGGGGCCAGCAGACCATTGGGTTTGCTGGTCACGGGCATCCGGGGCAAGATAAACAGCCAGTTTGTCTTGCTGTTCAAGACGGATACCAGCATGTTTTACATTCAGGCCGGCAATATCGGCCTGCCAAACTGGCTGGCCCTGCTCATTTTGAAGCAGTGTGCCTTCCAGGCTGGTTTCAAAGTCAAGCGGTGCCTTGCCAAGCTGCTTAGTGTCTGTTTGGGCAAATGTGGCTTTCAGGAACGCACCATGCTTTGCCAGCGAACCGTTTAGCTCACCGTCAACAGTACCTTTGCCTTGCAAACCGGGCCATAGGCTTGCCAATTCAGGCAGATTGATATCCAGCAGCAAACGGCTGTCGGCATGACCGAAACCGCCGGTGGAACGGATTTTATTTTTGCCCTGTACCAAATCAATATGGGCATTATCGATATAGATGGCATCGACCGAGGACAAGTTCTTGAACTGGAGGTTTATGTCACCCGACAAGGCTTGCCGGTTCCAGCGACTGGCCGCATCTATCTTGCCCTGCAAATCTACCTGATGCAGCTTATCCAGGCCGTCCAGGTCGACCTTGAAACCGAAACGGGCCGTCAACAAGGACTCGGGTACGGCTCCGGCCAGCAATTGATGCAAGGCCAGCCGGTTACTCAGCAAACTGCCTTCAAGCCGGTCACTGCCTTCAACACCCTGCTTTTCTTTCAGCTCGGCATTGAGCAACAAAGAGGATCCGTTTTCAAGTGCCAATTTCAGATGTGCGCTTTCAAAGGGAACCGGTGCAAACAAGTTTAAGGTGGTATTGGCATCCAGGCTGACCCCTTGCCCATTACCATTGAGCGTAACACCCAGCCGCTCTGCCGAACCCTGCGCCTGCAGCTGCAGGTCAAAAACACATTGACTGCTATGCTGCCCCCGAAATATCGAAGTTGCCAAAAATCGCTCAAGGCAAATGGGCGAATCACGATTTTCGCTGGATGCCTTGGCTTGCAGACTCAATGCCAGTGGCCAGGGTGACTTGAGCTGGGTCATCTTGAGATTGCCGCTTAAGTCACTATTAACCAGGTCGTGGGCAATATGCACGCTGTCTATTTTGCCGCTGGCCTGTTCCTGGTTAACCAACAGATTGGTTAACCAAAAACCACTTAGCCCGATGGGCAAATGACTGCCATCAGCCTGCACAAGCGCAAACTTGCCAACGCGAATCGTATCCACCTCTATGGTTACGGGCAAGCCTGGCATGGTAAAAGGCCCGGTGTCAGTTTCAGGCTCGGGATTTTCCACCGGCAGCAGGCGGATATCCAGGTCACCCACTTCCATCTGCGTCACTTTCAAACGGCGGTTGAAGAGTTCCAGCCACTTTACCTGCACGCGGGCATTGGCAGCCACCACGCTGACTTCAGGCGTATCAATCACCAGCCGTTCCAGCTTAAGGCCACGCCAGATGGTCCCTTCAACCCCGGCGATTTCACCCCCCACCTGGGCCAGCACATTACGCAAGGTCCATTGACTGCCGGCCCCGGTACCCAAAGCCCAGAACAGAAAAGAGGCCAGCAGGAAAAACACCAGCAAAGGGGTCGTTTTCCACGTAAACATTTTTTTTGAATGCCTGCTGATCCTGCTCAAAATGCCACCCCTAAAGAAAAGTGCAATCTTAATTTCCGGTCACGTTGGCCCCAGGCCAAATCAAGCGACAAGGGCCCGGCTGGCGTATTGACAATGGCACCCACGCCATAGCCCACGGCAATTTTCATTTCCCGAAAAGAAGGTGCCGCATCCCCGGCATCAACAAACACGCTCATGCCAAAACGGTCATTAAAATAATGCATGTACTGGGCCCCCACTACCGCCAGCGAACGGGTGCCCACAATGGCATTACCCGTATCACGACCAAACTCATTGTATTTATAGCCCCGGATAGAGCGGGGACCTCCGGTTCGGTAGCCGAAGTCATCAGGGATCGGCGTGTTTTTTGAACCCAATACCTGTCCGGCTTCTGCCCGCAGCGTAAAGACATCTCTTTTACCTACTGGCCACCATTGCTGCACTCTTAAACCAACCCGGCCAAAGGTTTGCCGTTTATTTAGCGTCATACCAGCCCCCAGGCCCAGTACAATCAAATTGCCATCACGGGGGGCGTAGCGGTCATTAAGGTCACTTCGCAACAAGTCCCAGGTGCCCACCACGTTTGGCAAAGAATAACGGGCTTCGTTTTCACGCTTGATTGAATCATAAGCAAGCAGTACCCCCCAGTTGGACTCATAATTAACCCGACTTTCCGGATCCAGCTTGAACTCGCGCTTGCGTTTCCATCCCAGGCCAAAACGCGTTACCTCTTCATGCTGAATCTTTGAATGACGGGCAACCACCCCGACACTGTCCCGTGAACCGTCATAATTGGGGGGTAAAGTAAAATCAAGAAAGGCCCGCTGGCTATCAAAGTCGACACCGGCACCGGTTTCCATAATAACCGGCAGGCCCCAGACCACATTTTGCTTATACAGGCCCTCAACCCGGATACCACTCATGTCGTCCACGCCCAATGAACCGACCACAGAACTCGCCGGGCCCTCGGTTACCCTGACGGAGACCGGCAGTTCCACCTGCTCCATATCGTAGATTTCCGAACCTTCGGGGGTTTTAAGGGAAACGAATGCGCCTCTGAAAAAGTTGGTTGACTGCAACGCCTGCTGCCATTCATCCAGCTGATCCTGGGAATAGGGATCGCCAGGCTTATACCGCACATAACGACGCACCAGGCTTTCAGGAACCCGGCGCAAGCCAATGACTTCAATATTGCCCAGTTTGACTGCCGGGCCACTGTTTACCTCGGTGACCGTATCAACCAAGGAGGTTTCCGGGTTCACCACTGCCTGGGAATGCGTCATGCGGGCAAGGTAAAAATCCCGATCCTTGACGCCATCTAGCAAGACACTTTTTGAAGCACTCCAGCGTGCATTGATGAAATCGGACCCAACGGGCAAACCCCAGTTTTTCTTCAGGGCATCAACCCGCTGTGCATATTGGGCACCGGCAATGCTGCCGGAAAAACGGTTTTCCACCGATGCCACGGTAGACACTTTACCTGGCTCTATATAGATATCCCAGGTTTCACCGCCCACGTCTTCACCCACTTCAAGGGTAACCTTGGGGGCAAAATAACCTTGTGTGGCAAGGGCGGAAACGACCGCATCCCGCCCCCGGCTACGAATCCGCTCGGCTTCACCACCGTCCTGGTCATCGGCCAACCGCACCACGGCACTGATGGCATCATCAACACTTTTCAAAACCTCTGGACTTAAGCCGCTGGGATCAATCACAACCTCGGGCTTACCAGCCGCAAACGCCATTGAGGTGGCAGACAGGATTAGTGGTAGAAAAATGACGTGCAGGGCTTTAAAGTGCATCGAAATGAATGGTTAACAGGGTTGTATTACATATAATTTGGCTTCATAACGGTTTTACCACTACTGAGGGAAACTTGCCACTCATATCTACCGCCAAATCGGAAACCGCAATTGACAGTTTTCTTGCGATATGACGATATGACTTGGCTGCCTCACTGCCTGGATCAGACACCACCGTAGGTTTGCCCGAATCGGTTTGCTCACGCACCGCCAATGTAAGCGGCAGGCTACCCAACCATGGCACTTCCAGCTCTTCAGCCATTTTACGCCCGCCATCATGGCCAAACAAATGCTCGACATGGCCGCAATTTGAACAAACGTGCATGGACATGTTTTCAATCACACCCAAAATAGGCACATTAACCTTCTGGAACATCCGCAAACCTTTACGGGCATCAGCCAAGGCGATGTCTTGTGGCGTGGTAACAATAACCGCTCCCACCACCGGTACTTTCTGCGCCAGTGTCAGGGCGATATCACCGGTTCCGGGTGGCATGTCGACAATCAGGTAATCCAGATCGGGCCAATTGGTTTGTTTCAGCAATTGTTCAAGGGCCTGCGAAACCATGGGACCACGAAAAATGGCCGGGGCATCTTCGTCTATCAGGAAACCAATCGAGTTCACGGCAATACCGTGCCCTACGAGAGGCTCCATGCTTTTGCCGTCAAGCGAATCAGGCTTACCTGAAACACCCAGCATCAAAGGCTGGCTTGGACCATAGATATCAGCATCAAGGATACCTACTTTTGCACCCGCCTGTGACAAAGCCAGCGCCAAATTGACAGAAGTTGTACTTTTACCGACACCACCCTTGCCTGAAGCCACCGCAATAATATTTTTTATTGATGCAATTGGTTTCAGGCCCCCTTGAACTACATGGCTTTTGATACCATCTAGGTAATTGATTTGGGTTTGTGCTGCGCCGGCCCTGGCACAGGCGTCTTTTATCTGTTGCTCGATATTGCTTTTGTCTTCGGCGGGACAAAAACCCAGGAACAATTTGACCTCTACGGTATTGCCTTTGATTTCCAAGTCCCTTTCCTTGAATTTTTTTGCCAGGGACATGCCGGTAAGCGGATCCTGCACAGACTGCAGCTCGGAAAGAATAGTATTTATTTGTAAACTCATGGTTTCATCACTTTTAAACTTACTTGAGTAGAATGGTCAATCATACCGTTTTTATTACCGGCAGGTGAAGATAATCCTGCCACTATCATGGGGTTTCCATACATAATGAAAGATTTTCTAGACAGCACCCTGAAAAGCATTCTTTTTGTCATTCTGGCCATTGTCGGCCTATGCATGGCATTCATCTTCATGGCGTCAACCGCGATTGCCCTAGGCGTGATGTACGTTATTGCCCGCGTTCGCGGACAAGACTTTTCTGCCGGCCAATTCTGGACACAATCCCGCACCAAGGCACGCCAGACCCAAACCGATTTCCAGGAAAAATTCAACAAGCGCAAGTTTTCCACCACAACCAAAGACGTGACTGATGTTGAAATACGGGAAATAAAATAAAAAACCGTTTTTCACCCACACATTAAGGCGTAACAAGCCTGCTTGTGATTGCAAGCGGGCTTTTTCGTCTAAAATCATTCAACTGTTTAATTTTTCATTGTAATTGTTCATGACACGCACGATTTTTGTTACCACCGCACTCCCTTATGCCAATGGCTCATTTCACATTGGCCATATCATGGAATACATCCAGGCCGATATCTGGGTTCGCACCATGCGCATGTCGGGCCATACCGTTCATTTTGTCGGTGCCGATGACGCCCATGGCGCCCCCATCATGCTCAAGGCCGAAAAAGAAGGCATTAGCCCGGAACAACTCGTTGCACGCTATGCCAATGAACGCCCCACCTACCTGAACGGCTTCCACATTAAATTCGATCACTGGCACAGCACGCACAGCGAAGAAAACGTGCAGCTGTCCGGCGACATTTATAAAGCCCTGAAAGCGGCCGGTTTCATCAGCAGCAAAACCATTGAACAATTTTACGACCCGGTCAAGGGCATGTTCCTGCCAGACCGTTACATCAAGGGCGAATGCCCCAAATGCCATGCAAAAGACCAGTACGGTGACTCCTGTGAAGTCTGCAGTGCCGTTTACGCGCCCACAGAACTGATCAACCCGTACTCCACCCTGACCAATGCCACCCCGGTGTTGAAATCGTCCGAACACTTTTTCTTCAAGCTGTCAGACCCGCGCTGCGTGGAATTCCTGCAAGACTGGACCAACGGCACCAACGCCCGTGGCCAGAAACGCCTGCAAAACGAAGTGCTGGCAAAAACCCGTGAATGGCTTGGCAACGCCGAGGACAGCGAAAGCGAAAGCAACCTTAACGACTGGGACATTTCTCGCGATGCACCGTACTTTGGCATTGAAATCCCCGATGAACCCGGCAAATATTTTTATGTATGGCTGGACGCACCGGTTGGCTATCTGGCGTCATTAAAAGCCTATTGCAAAAAAGAAGGCCTTGATTATGACGCGCTGATCGACCCCAATGGCACCACCGAGCAGGTTCACTTCATTGGCAAGGACATTATTTACTTCCACGCCCTGTTCTGGCCTGCCACGCTCAAGTTTTCAGGCCGTAAAGTACCTGATTCCCTGTTTGTGCACGGCTTCATTACCGTCAGTGGCGAGAAAATGTCCAAAAGCCGTGGCACCGGTATTTCTCCTATCAAATATCTTGAACTGGGCATGAATGCAGAATGGATGCGCTACTACATTGCCGCCAAACTGAATGCCCGCGTTGAAGATATTGATTTCAACCCCGATGATTTCATTGCCCGTGTCAACAGCGACTTGATTGGCAAATACATTAACATTGCCAGCCGCGCCGCCAACTTTATCAGCAAACACTTTGATGGAAAACTGGCTTATCAGGGCGACATTGACGCATTCACCAAAGAAATCGCCGATGTGACCGAAACCGTTCGCCACGACTTCGAGGCCCGCGAATATGGCCGGGCCATCCGTACCCTGATGGCTTATGCCGACAAGGTCAACCAGGCCTTTGACAGTGCCCAGCCATGGGTCCTGGCCAAAGGCATCAGCACCGCCGAAGCCGCCCAAAAACAACACCTGCAAGACATCTGCTCACGCGCGATTGCCGGATTTAAGGCCCTGTCAGTCATGTTGACGCCCGTCTTGCCAGCACTTGCCAACCGAATTGCAACTGAACTTTTCGAACAAGGCAACGATTTCACCTGGAAAGACGCCACGCAATTGCCCCAGCACATCGCCACCTTCAAGCATTTGATGCAACGGGTTGACCCCCAAATGCTGGAAGACCTGTTTGAACCCCCTGCAGCCGAAGCCGTTATCCCCGGTGGCGAGCCAATTGCCGAGACCATCAAGATTGACGATTTCGCCAAGATTGACCTGCGCATTGCCAAAATTGTCAATTGCGAGCACGTAGAAGGCTCAACCAAACTGTTACGAATGACACTCGATGTAGGAGAAGGCCGTCACAGAAATGTTTTCTCGGGCATAAAAGAAGCATATAATCCAGAAGATCTGGTGGGTAAACTAACCGTCATGGTAGCCAACCTGGCTCCCCGCAAAATGAAATTTGGTATTTCTGAAGGTATGGTGCTTGCAGCCAGCCACGCTGACGAAAAAAACAACCCTGGCATTTATATCCTGGAGCCCTCGGAAGGCGCACAACCCGGTATGCGTATCCACTAAACCAATACAGGCAAGATCAACTTATCTCGCAACAGGAAACACATATGGACGGAGTCTGGCGGCAACAAGCCAAAAAGATCAGCAGTATCGTTAAAACAGCAGGCCCGTTCATGTTCCTCAAGGAGCTGATCAACCAACCGAAGTTTACCGGTGCCATTTGCCCCAGCTCCAAAAAGCTGGCACGGCAAATGGCCAAACACATCCCCTTGGACAATGATGGCATCGTCATCGAATTGGGCGGAGGAACTGGCGTCATCACACAGGCTATCCTGGATCACGGCATTTCCCCCGACAAACTTTATGTGATTGAGTTTTCCCCCACCTTCGCCCATCATTTAAAAACCCGCTTTCCCCATATCACCGTTATCAATGGCAATGCTGCCCATCTGGATACACTTATTCCGCATGGTGCAAAAATCAATGCCGTGGTTTCCAGCCTTCCCCTGATTTCCCTGCCGCCTGATACCTGTTATGAAATTCTGCAGCAATGGCACACCCTTTTAAAAGGGCAAGGCCTAGCCATTCAATTTACCTACAACCTGCGTTCGCCACTCTGGAAAACCCATATCCAGGCCAGCCAGTTTCACAGCGAAATCGTCTGGGGTAACATTCCCCCTGCAAAAATCATGACATTTAAGTTTTAGTACGCATATCGTCAACTTGTTGGCCTGTATCAAATACAATTACGGCTTAACGAGTGAAATTGACATGAGTACTGAAAATAAAAACCCCGAACCGGTTGCCGAAGGCACCGAAAAGCCCGAACAACAATTCGGGCACATCAAAAGCTTTGTACACCGCCGCTCACATATGACGCCAGGCCAAAAACTGGCCATCGAGCAGTTGATGGACAAATGGTCAATCGCCTATCAGCCACTATGCCTGAACTATGAAAAAGTCTTTGGCAGGCAAGCGCCCACCATCCTTGAGATTGGTTTTGGCATGGGTGAAACCACTGAAAAAATTGCCCTGGCCCGCCACGAAGAAAACTTTTTGGGCGTTGAAGTCTTCAATGCCGGCGTCGGCGCCATGCTCAAACGCATTGAAACATCATCACTGAACAACGTGCGCATCATTCAGCACGATGCAGTGGAAGTGGTCAAGAACATGCTGCCGGCAAACAGCCTAGCTGGCGTACATATCTATTTCCCCGATCCCTGGCCCAAAAAACGGCATCACAAGCGTCGCCTGATCCAGCCCGAATTCGTGCAACTGCTCGTTAGCCGACTGCAACCAGGCGGCTATATTCATTGCGCCACCGACTGGGAAAACTACGCCGAACAAATGCTTGAAGTATTGTCAGGCAACCCCGAGCTGGAAAACACGGCCCAGGATTACGCACCCAAGCCCGACTATCGCCCGCAAACCAAATTTGAAACCCGTGGCCTGCGCCTTGGTCATGGCGTATGGGACCTGGTCTTCAAAAAGAAAAAGGATTAATGCATATGTACCCCCCCATCGAACCCTATCAAACCGGTTTTCTGGAAACCGCTGATGGCCATCAGGTTTACTGGGAGCTTTGTGGCAACCCACAAGGCAAACCAGCCGTTTTCCTGCACGGTGGACCGGGTTCGGGGTGTGGTGCCCAGCATCGCCAGCTATTTGATCCGGCCAAATACAATGTCCTGCTATTTGACCAGCGCGGTTGCGGTCGTTCACGTCCGCACGCTTGTCTGGACAACAATACCACTGCACACCTTATTGAAGACATGGAACGCCTGCGCAGCGAAATTATGGGCGCAGAAAAATGGCTGGTCTTCGGTGGTTCATGGGGCTCTACCCTGTCCCTGGCCTATGCGCAGGCACACCCTAACCGGGTTAGTGAATTGATTGTGCGGGGCATTTTTACCGTCCGCAAGGAAGAGTTGCGCTGGTTCTACCAGGAAGGCGCCTCGTGGCTGTTCCCCGACTACTGGGAAGACTACCTGGCCCCCATTCCAGCCGAAGAGCAGGACAACCTGATTGCCGCCTATCACAAGCGGCTGACCGGCAACAATTACGAAGAAAAAATCAGGGCAGCCCGTGCCTGGAGCCAGTGGGAAGGCCGAACCATCAGCCTGCTGCTGGATGAAGCACATGTCAGCAGCCATATTGAAGACCATTTTGCCATTGCCTTTGCCCGCATCGAAAATCATTATTTTTCGAATGGCGGCTTCATGAAAGAAAACCAGCTGCTTGATAACGCCCACAAACTGCACGGCATTCCGGGCATTATCATTCAGGGGCGCTACGATGCCTGCACCCCGGCCAAAACCGCCTGGGAACTGCACAAGGCATGGCCACAGGCCGAATTCCAGATCATTGCCGATGCCGGTCATGCCTTCAATGAGCCAGGGATTTTAAAAGCCCTGATTGCCGCCACCAACAAATTTGCCGATTCAATATAAGAACAATGTCCGCCCGTCACAAGGCGGACATTTTTTTGCCTTACTTCTTGAACCCGCCAAAACCACCCATGCCCATGTTTTTCAGGCCCTTGAGCCCACCCATGGCGCGCATCATTTTACCCATGCCACCTTTCTTGAACTGCTTCATCATGCCCTGCATTTGCTCAAACTGCTTAAGCAACTTGTTCACTTCCTGAACCGGCACACCCGCACCCATGGCAATACGACGCTTGCGTGAAGCCTTCAGCAACTCGGGCTTGGCTCGTTCCTGAGGGGTCATCGAGTTAAGGATGCCTTCAGTGCGACGCAATTGTTTTTCAGCCTGCCCGCCTTGCAACTGGCTAGCCGCTTGGGCGAACTGCGCAGGCAGCTTTTCAAGCAGGGAACCCATGTCACCCATTTTCTTGACCTGCTGCAGCTGATCACGGAAATCATTCAGGTCGAAGCGGTCTCCCGACTTGATCTTGGTTGCCAGTTTCTGGGCTTCGGCAATATCAATATTGCGCTGGGCCTGTTCAACCAAAGAAACAATATCGCCCATACCCAGCACCCGCTGAGCCATACGCTCGGGGTGGAAAGGTTCAAGGCCGTCGAGTTTTTCGGAAACCCCAATAAACTTCAGGGGCTTGCCGGTAATATGCCGCACCGACAGGGCCGCACCACCCCGGGCATCACCGTCAAGCTTGGTCATGACCACACCGGTTAATGGCAAGGCTTCCGAGAAGGCCTTGGCAACATTCACCGCATCCTGACCCTGCATGGCATCAACCACAAACAGGGTTTCAATCGGCTTGAGCACCTCATGCAGCATGCTGATTTCGGCCATCATGGCCTCATCAATACCCAATCGGCCGGCCGTATCCACCAGCAATACATCGTAATGGTGGCGTTTTGCATGATCTACCGCTGCCAAGGCAATATCACGCGGTTTCTGGCTGGCATCAGACGGAAAGAAATCCACCCCAACCTGGGCGGCAACCGTTTTCAACTGTTCAATCGCGGCTGGCCGGTAAACGTCGGCACTAACGACCAGCACTTTTTTACGCCCAGCCTTGCGACCGTTTTGCAACAAATCGCCCGCGCTGATTATCTTGGCCAACTTACCTGTGGTGGTGGTTTTACCAGCACCTTGCAAACCTGCCATTAACACAACAGCCGGTGGCTGGGTAGCCAGCGACAGCTCGGATGCCAGAGGACCAAGGTCTCCACCCATGAGGGCGGTCAGTTCTTTGTGAACCACACCCACCAGGGCCTGCCCGGGACTCAGGCTTCCGGCCACCTCTTCACCCAGCGCATTTTCCTTGACTCTGGCGACAAACTCACGCACTACGGGCAAAGATACATCGGCCTCGAGTAATGCTAGGCGCACTTCGCGCAGCATTTCCTGCGTATTGGCTTCGGTCAGGCGGGCCTCTCCCCGGATGGTCTTCATGACCCGGGACAAACGATTAGTTAAATTATCGAACATGAATTTTGCACTTTAATAAATGAACTACCAGGATTAGAGGCTATACTTAGATGTTAATATGTCAATAACCTAACCCCTACAATCAAGATATCAGTTTATGTCAGCTGACATTGTATTGCACTCTCTGGCCGCATTGGCCTATCTTTTGCTTAGCCTGTCAATTTGGCGCCCCATTGTGCAACAAAAAACCATCACCGAAACCGGTTCAATCCGTCGTATATGTGTTTTTTCCGCCTTGGTGTTACACGGTATTGCCGTGAACTGGGCCATCGTGCACGCAGACCATATCAGGCTGAACTGGTCCCTGGGCCTGTCCATTACCATCTGGCTAGGCATGATTGTCTTCTGGATAGAAAGCAGGATAAACAAAATAGACGGCCTGCTTTTGCTGCTGCTGCCCATTGCCACCCTTATCTGCCTGCTGGCAGCCCTGTTCCCGTCGGGTTCAAACAGCCTGATCATTCCGTCACAAACCTATTTGTTCAAAATCCATTTCCTGATCTCGCTGTTTGCCTATAGCCTGATTGCGATTGCGGCCATCCAGGCATTCATCATGACTGCCCTGGATCAATACCTGCACAAGCCAGTCAATTTTCAGGAAAACCCCTCGCTGTCGGCCCGTATCCTCGAAGCCCAGCCACCACTCCTGCAGCAAGAACGCATCCTGTTCAAACTGATCTGGATTGGTTTTGGCACCCTTAGCCTGTCGATTGTGACCGGCATCATGGTTTCTCTTAACAAAACCGGCCAATTCCTGCCCATGGATCACAAAACGATCTTCACCCTGCTTTCATGGCTGGTCTTCAGCATCCTGCTGGCAGGAAGAAGCATTTGGGGCTGGCGCGGCAGACTGGCCCTGCGCTGGACGCTCACCGGTTTTGCCCTGCTCATGCTGGCTTATACCGGCACCCGCTTTATTTTTGACGTCATTCTAAACAAGGGTATCTGATGAGGTTTTTTCTCTTTATCGTCCTGATCATTATCCTGATGCTGGCCATCCGCATGTTTGCAGGACGTATTCAGGCCATCTTCAAAAACAGGCAGTCACCCTCTCACCAGCCACCGGCAACCCGGCAAAACCAGGCCAGTGAATCCATGGTGCAATGTGCCCATTGCCATATTCACCTGCCCCGCTCGGAAGCCCTTCTTAAAGACGGCAAAACCTGGTGCAGTGAAGAACATGCCCGGCTGGGCCAGAAATAATGGCCATTCCCTTTTTACAACTGGATCGCCATGGATGGTTGAAACCGGCGGAAAAAATCCGCCTTGTGCCTTCCCTCAACTTTGACCAACGCCATCAAAACGAAACCGTTTCTTTGCTGGTCATCCATAATATCAGCCTGCCACCTTACCAGTATGGCGGCCCCTACATAGAGCAGCTTTTCACCAACTGCCTGAACCCAAACGAACATCCTTTCTTCGAACAAATAAAGCACCTGCGGGTCTCGGCGCATTTTTTAATCCGCCGCAATGGGGAAATCATCCAGTTTGTCAGCACCGAGAACCGTGCCTGGCATGCCGGAGTATCCAGCTTTAACGGCCGTGAAAAGTGCAATGACTTTTCTATCGGCATCGAGCTTGAAGGCTGTGACTTTGAACCCTTCATGCCCGAGCAATACGAAACCCTGAGCCAGCTAAGCAAAGTACTTAAGGCACGCTACACCTTAAGGGCAGTTCGCGGCCATGAGCACATTGCGCCCATCCGGAAAACAGACCCTGGCCCGTATTTTGACTGGAAAAAATATCAAAAAGAAAGTGGCTGGACCCAACGGGAAATGCCCGAACCCCGATAAATACCGGAGCCGGGCATTTGCGTCATGCCTGCATTAAACAACGATTAAGCAGACTTCAATAACAAGGCATTCATGCGCTTGACAAACGCTGCCGGGTTGGCAATCTGCGCGCCTTCGGCGAGCATGGCCTGATCCAGCAACACATTGGCCCAATCTTCAAACTCCTCGCCTTCGGCTGCCTGAATACGGGCAATCATGGCATGCTCGGGGTTGATTTCAAGCGTCGGTTTGAAATCAGGGGTTTCCTGACCAGCTGCCTTCAGCATGCGCAGCAAATGGGGGCTTAACTCATTTTGACCCACAACCACGCAAGCCGGCGAATCAACCAGACGCAAGGTCACATTAACGTCCTTGACCTTGTCTTTTAAGGTTTCTTTCAATCGCTCAACCAATGGCTTGAAGGACTCGGTGACCTCTTCCTGCTTTTTCTTTTCCTCTTCATCAGCCAGGCTGGCCAGATCAAGGCCACCCTTGGACACCGATACCAGTTGCTTGCCCTCAAACTCGCGGAAATGAGACATCATCCACTCATCAACACGCTCGGACAACAGCAGGACCTCTATGCCTTTCTTGCGGAAAATCTCAAGGTGCGGACTGTTCTTGGCCGCATTGAAAGAATCAGCCACCACATAGTAAATCCGGTCCTGCCCTTCTTTCATGCGGGAAATATAATCCGCCAGGGAAACATTCTGCAAGGGCTCGTTGCTATGGGTTGATGCAAAACGCATCAACTTGGCAATACGCTCCAGATTGGACGGGTCTTCACCAGTACCTTCCTTAAGCACCTGGCCAAATTCCGTCCAGAAGATGGCGTAATCGTCAGGCTTGTTCTCGGCCATGTTTTCCAGCAGGGACAGGATGCGCTTGACAGAACCTTCGCGAATAGAACGAACATCGCGGCTTTCCTGCAGGATTTCGCGGGAAACATTAAGCGGCAGATCAGAGGAATCAATCACGCCACGTACAAAACGCAGGTAAGACGGCAGCAGCTGCTCGGCCTCGTCCATAATAAACACACGTTTCACATATAATTTTACGCCACGCTTGCCATCACGGTCCCACAGGTCAAACGGTGCACGCTTGGGAATGTACAGCAGCTGGGTATATTCGCTACGGCCTTCCACACGGTTATGGGTCCAGGCCAGCGGATCTTCATAATCATGGCTGACATGCTTGTAGAACTCTTTATACTGCTCGTCGGTAATGTCAGACTTGTTGCGGGTCCACAGGGCATTGGCCTGGTTAACGGTTTCCCACTCGTCTTTCTTGACCATTTCGCTTTTTTCTTCATCATATTCTTCTTTCTGCATTAATACCGGCAGGGAAATATGATCGGAATAACGGCGCAAGATCTCGCTTAACTTCCAATGGCTAAGGAACTCATCTTCATCGGCACGCAGGTGCAGAGTGATATCGGTACCGCGTGATTCCTTTTCAATGGTTGCAATGGTGAAATCGCCCTGTCCTTCGGACGTCCAGCGTATCGCTTCATTGGTAGCCACACCTGCACGGCGGCTTTCAACCGTGACCTTGTCGGCAACGATAAATGAAGAATAAAAACCCACGCCAAACTGACCGATAAGCTGGGCGTCTTTTTGCTTATCACCACTTAATTGAGAGAAAAATTCTTTCGTGCCAGAACGGGCAATCGTACCCAGGTTGGCCACCGCCTCTTCTTTACTTAGGCCAATGCCATTATCGGAAATAGTAATGGTACGGGCATTTTTGTCATAGCTGACCTTGATTTGCAAATCGGCCCCACCTTCCAGCAAAGAAGGGTTATCAATGGCTTCAAAACGCAGCTTGTCGCAGGCATCCGAGGCATTGGAAACCAGTTCCCGCAAGAAAATTTCCTTGTTGCTGTACAGGGAATGAATCATTAAATGCAGTAATTGCTTGACTTCTGCTTGAAAGCCCATGGTTTGTGGGCCGGTTTGAACAGTTGCTTCTTCTTGACTCATAATTGGCTAAATAATAAAAATTGGAGGGAATGAAGACAGGCAAGGCCTGAACTCTTTTAAACCAGATGGGGACAATCCGGGTTTATTCAAGGGCTCAAAAAATTTCAGTATAAAGGCGTATAATAGGTGGTCTTCCGGCATTATTGCCACCTGTTATCTGTTGCAGCCTTTCTGCCCCACATACCTGCCCGGGCCAGCCCAAACTGCAAACAATAACAACCTTTCCCAAAAAGCCATCATGCAAGAAAAAAAATTATGGACTCGAGACTTTCTGATCGTCACGGGCGTTAATCTGCTTATTACCACTGTTTTTTATTTTCTGATTGTTACCCTTGGCGACTATGCCATACAACGCTATGGGGTTTCTATTAGCATGGCGGGGCTGGCGGTAGGCATTTTCATTATTGGCGCCCTTACCAGCCGCCTGGTCATTGGCCAGATGGTGGATGCGATTGGCCAGAAAAAAACCCTGCTCATTGGCCTGCTGGCCTTTGCCATTACCAACACCCTTTATTTTTTCAGTGACTCTATTTACAGCCTGCTGGCCGCCCGTTTCATGCACGGCCTGGCCATTGGTGTCGCCAGTACCGCTTGCGGCACCATTGTGGCTCATATTATTCCTTCCTACCGCAAAGCCGAAGGCATTGGCTACTACAGCCTTAGCACTACACTGGCTTCGGCGATTGGTCCTTTCATGGGCTTATGGATGAGCCAGCAATTTGACTTCCAATGGGCTTTCGCCTTCTGCCTGGCCATTACCCTGCTGGCCCTGCTCGCCTCTACCTTTTTACGGCCCGACTCTGGCAAACAGGCCGATGACAAACCCTTCCGGTTTTCCATCATCAATCTGGTCGAACTTAAAGCATTGCCGGTGGCATCCGTCATGTTTCTGCTGGGACTGTGCTTTGCCAGCGTCCTGACCTTCCTTAACAGCTATTCAATTGAACTGGACCTGGTATCTGTTGCGGGTTTTTATTTTATTGTGTACTCGGTCGTTATCCTTTTCTCACGCCCCATTGCCGGAAAAATCCTGGACAAAAAAGGCTCAAACGTCATTGTGTACCCCTGCTGCATTTTATTTGCCCTTGGCATGATTGCGATGGCCACCACCCACTCGGGCCTGACGCTGCTGTTAGCCGCTGCCTTAATTGGTCTGGGTTATGGTAGCCTGCAATCGGCCCTGCAAGCCGTTGCCATCAAGGTCGTTAAACCTCACCGGATGGGCCTAGCTACCGCCACCTTTTATATTTGTCTGGATGCCGGCCTGGGCTTTGGCCCCTACATACTGGGCGCCCTGCTTAGTGAAACCGGCTACCGCAACCTGTACTGGATCATGGCCGGCATTGCGCTGCTATGCATGGTACTGTTCTATTTTGTGCATGGCCGCCATGTATCTTATTATCGTGAGCGGGACAGGCTTGAAAGCATGCAAAACAAGTCCTAAGGTAGCCCCAAACACTAGCGCAGCTGGTTAATATTGCGGTCGGTAAGCTGGGTAGCCCCACTGCGCGCTACCGGATCAAACACAAACGCCTTGCCAAAGCCCTGCACCAACGTGCCTTTTAAGGGTAACAGGCGATACATTACAAAATCGGGTAAAGAGGCAACCAGCTCTGCCGTTTTACCTGCGCGCGCAGCAAGGGCGGCAAGGGCATACGCGTATTCCTCGCTATTTTTGTCAACGGTTTGCGCCGTGACCTGATAAGTTAAACGCACCCGCGCGTAAATATTTTTGGTTTTGCTTTCATCATCAATCAACAACACGGCCAGATTGGGGTTTTGCTGCAAATTCAGCGTATGCGTTGCCAGACCGGAAACCAGAATATAAAAATGGTTGTTTAGCCATGCAAAAGGCGTGTAGCTGGCATTAGGCTCTGCGTTCTGATTAAGCGTTGCCATCATCAAGGAAAGGCATTCCGCATGCAGGCGGTCTATTTCAGGCTGCAGGTGCTGTAAATCGGTATCCATAGTTATCTTGCTTGTGAAATTGAACAAAATTGATGTTAAACCAAATTCAAGCCAAAACCCAAATGCGTTTTCTTGACCTAAAAGAATTGCCTTGCTGGATTTTTGTATTAAAGATACGACAGATTTTTAAATAAAACTGTTTTTTCTACAAAACAAGCAATTAAACCTATGAAAAAATAAAAAAACAGTTATAATTTCCTCTTTCCTACCTATCGTTACAGCTTTATTGCCTGTAATGCATAAATTGCCCGGGTGGTGAAATTGGTAGACGCAGGGGACTCAAAATCCCCCGCCGCAAGGCGTGCCGGTTCGATTCCGGCCCCGGGCACCACAAGATAATCAATGGACGTCAACAGACGTCTATTTTTTTGCCTAAAACCCTGTATTTATGCGGCTCTCAGGGCATTTTCAGTCTACAGAAGTCAATTGAAGTCTACCGGCATCAAGCATTTGCTGTTGGTATAAATGTTGGTATACACTGGTTCGATATCATTTATACCAACAATTGGACCACAATATGGCTTTAAACGACGTTCAGATCAGAGCAGCGAAACCCACCGACAAACAATACAAATTAACGGATGGCGAAGGAATGTATTTGTTGGTCCATTCCAACGGATCCAAATATTGGCGGCTGAATTATCGTTTTGGCGGCAAACAAAAAACACTAGCGCTTGGCGTATACCCCGCCACCCCCCTGGCAGCTGCTCGCGAAAAACGAGCACAAGCCAAACAAATGTTAGCTTCCAACATAGACCCGGGTGAACAAAAAAAGCAAGAACAATTTGAACAAAACAACGGCGACTCATTTGAGGAAGTTGCTCGTGCCTGGCATGCCAATAATAAAAAATGGTCCGAAGCACATAGCGCCCGGATTTTACAAAGCCTGGTCATGGACGTATTTCCTACAATAGGCAAAACCAGCATCAAAGACCTGAAAACACTCGATCTCCTTGTACCCATCCGAAAGGTCACAAGCTCCGGTCGCCTTGAGGTCGCCTCACGCCTACAGCAACGTATTACATCCATCATGCGCTATGCCGTTCAAAGCGGCCTAATCGACTACAACCCGGCCCAGGACATCGCCGGCACCATTCCTGCCAGCAAAGTAAAGCATCGCCCTGCCCTGGATTTTGAACGCATTCCAGAGCTCTTGGAACGAATATCCAACTACAAAGGCCGTCCATTAACACAGATGGCCGTAGAACTCTCATTACTGGTGTTTATACGCTCCAGTGAACTACGTTTTGGTCGCTGGAGTGAGGTTGATTTTGAGCGTGCAATATGGACCATCCCTGCCGAACGAGAAGCCATAGAAGGCGCCAAGTTTTCTCATCGAGGCGCAAAAATGCGTACCCCTCATCTGGTCCCTTTAAGTAAACAGGCAATAAACGTATTGAGACGCATTTATCAATGGACAGGTAACCATGAACTCATTTTTACGGGTGATCACAATCCTAAACATGCCATGAGCGAGAACACGGTTAACAAAGCACTACGCACCATGGGTTACGATACCAAAACGGAAGTGTGCGGACACGGCTTCAGGACAATGGCCTGCAGCGCGTTGATTGAATCGGGCTTGTGGTCGAAAGATGCGGTGGAACGGCAAATGAGCCACCAGGAACGAAACTCGGTCCGGGCGGCATATATTTATAAGGCGGAGCACTTGGATGAACGACGACTGATGATGCAATGGTGGGCTGACTTTCTGGATGCGAATAAAGTCAAGGCGGTGAGTCCGTTTGAGTTTACAAATACATAATGGATACTTATAAACGATGTGATGCTATTTGGCACACCGATGGATTATGGTAGTTAAGATTTATTCAAGGAGAGAAAAACAATCCAAATGCAGTCACTTGTCACTTAAACAATCACATTCACTTCCGCCTCCAACGGGTAATTAAATGCCCCTCAAAGTGAATTCAGAAATATATTTAATTGTCAGCTAATTTGAATTGTAAGCGTTCGGCCATCTCATCTTGACAGCGGTTTTCTTTAACCTGTTTTTTTACATCGCTGTCTGTGGTTGCCAATTATGCGGCAACAGTTCAGCAATACGGCTGGCGGGCTGAGTGGGCAAGCGTGTGAGTACATCCTTCAAATAGGCATACGGATCATGCCCATTGAGCTTGGCGGATTGAATCAGCGACATGATGACTGCGGCCCTCTTGCCCGCTCGCAAAGAACCTGCAAACAGCCAGTTCGAGCGGCCAATGGCCACCGGCCGGATCTGCTGTTCGATATGATTGTTATCCACTGGCAATTGCCCATCATCCAGATAGCGCGTCAATGCCACCCAGCGTTTCAGGCTGTAGTCCAGTGCTTTGGCAGTGCCTGATCCATCTGGCACCCGCTGTCTGTGGATTTGCATCCAGTCATGTAGCGCATCGGCCAGCGGCCTGGCCCGTTCCTGCCGGATACGCAACCGGTCTGCCGGGGCCAGGTCCTTGACCTGTTCTTCTATCCGGTAGAGTTGTGCAATATGATGCAGTGCCTGCTCGGCTAGCTGGCTGCCGCCATTGGCATGAAGTTCAAAGAATTTACGACGGGCATGCGCCATGCAGCCAATCTCGGTCATGCCCTGGGTAAAGCAGGCCTTGTAACTCGAATAATCATCGCAGACCAAGCTGCCTTGCCAGTCCCCTAAGAACTCACGGGCATATTGTCCGGCACGGCCTTCGTTGAAGTCATACACGACGACACGTAAATTCTCGAAGGCGCCCGGCGCATAAGCCCACAGATAGGCACGGTGCGTTTTTTTGCTGCCCGGCTTGAGCATCTGCACCGGTGTTTCATCGGCATGAATGACCCGATGCCCAAGCATCACCTGGCGCAAGGCATCAACCAGTGGTTGCAAATGAACCCCGCAGGCGCCCACCCAGTCAGCCAGGGTGGAACGGGACAGTTTCAGGCCCGCCCGCTCAAAGATTTTTTCCTGCCGGTACAGGGGCAAGTGATCGGCATACTTGGCGACCAGCACCTGGGCCAACAGGCCGGGCGTCGCCAGCCCCTTGTCGATCACGTGAGCTGGCACCGTGGCCTGCGTCAGGGTGACGCACTTATGACAGACCCATTTGCCACGGACATGCTGTTCCACGCTGAAGACACCCGGTACATAGTCCAGTTTCTCGGCCACGTCTTCGCCAATGCGCTGTAACTGGCAGCCACACTGGCAGACCGTGCTATCCGGTTCATGGATAATGGTGACTCTTGGAAGGTGTTCCGGCAAACGGGTCCGTACCGGTTTGTTAGCAGACTTGGGCTCATGCAAGGGAACACCATGCAACAGTTCCAGCTCTGCCTCTATGGCCGACAGATCGGTCTGAACGGTTTCTTCCAATAAACTGCCTTGCACGCCAGAGAGCTGTTCTCCGCTTTTGCCGAAGCGAACCCGTCGCAGCATGGCAATCTCATGGCTTAGCTTGGTTATCTTGGCATCTTTGTAAAGGTTGTCTTGACGATAGTCTGCCAGCAGTTGTTCCTGGCGCAGCTTGATCGTCTGCATCTGGGCCAGGATTTGGTCTCTTGCGCTGAGCTCCTGCAACAGGTCTGCCACCATCGCGTGTAGCGCTGGTGCATCCATGTTCGGGTCAGGTAGGCAAACGGGTGAAGCAGACATGGGGCGTATTATCCCATGATCCTTGAGGGACGGCTATGGGAAGATACGCCAATTGTGCCTTACAGAATATCGATGATGCCGTTGGCAAACAGGTAGGTATGATGGGGATGGGCGGCACCAAAGACCTGAACGACACGGGCCAGGGCTTTATCGGGGCCGGCACGCATGTCCAGGGGTTGTACCGCCAGCCAGATTTGGTCAATGCGGATCATTTCAACAAATCACGGATAAACGTGGCGCACCCCATGGCATCATGCGCTGGCCACTGCAGATTCAGGTTGAACTGTTTACCCTGGAATTCCAGATGAATGCTGGATGCCGTCTGGGCGCTACGGGCAGGAGGTGACGGCATAGGGACAGCAATGAAAGACGATTCTGGAACTGCTACCGGATTGGGGCTGGCCGAGTTGACATTGGCTTCTTTGATCCAGCGATGAAGCATGTTGTCGTTAATGTTGTGGGCGCGGGCAATGGCCGCTACCGATACGGCGGAGTTTTTGCACAAGGCAACCAGATGGGCTTTAAAGGCCGGGCTGTGCGTCCGCCGACGGGGTAACGGGGTTGGTTCCGGGCTGATTTCTTCTAGATAGTCCATACGTGTCCATTTGCGATAGTGGACAAGTATGTTCATATTTTATTAGCGACTTGAAAAGATGACTTTACCGGACAGTTACACACCTTTTGCTATTTTATATTTTTGAGGGATAACCTCTTTGATTATCGAGGAGAGCTCGATTTCATTTAGTCCGCCTTTAACCCCGTTGTGTACAATATCTCTATTGACTTCAAAATCATTTCTTAGGGAGCTAATTTTTGCATTAAATTTTTCTGAAATGATGCTCATGCTTAAGAACCCTATTGGCGCTTTAGTGGTCAATTAATGAGGCTAACGCCTTTGTCACAGGCTTGATTGTAGTGAAGCATTTTGCCATATAATTGCGAAGCAATGGCAAAAGGTGTAGCGGAAATTAAGTCCTGTGCACAAACTTGTTATATGATTTTTCAGAACTCAATTGAAGCATCACCTGAGATAGTTTTTGCAACAAGTACTACTTCATCTTTGCCTAGTTCTTTAAGAATTTTTCCAGCTCTTTTCGTTTCCTGATTGATCTGGGCAGAGCCTTTTTCTGAAATAGCGACAACTTTACCTGTTGAACCATCTCTTAGCATTACATCTATATCACCACTCATGGAGCTAAGCAGATGCATTCCACTTTTGAGAGATGAATTAACTTTGATGTCGCCACTCATTGACTCAAATTGAGTTTCTGAAACAGCAAGACAATTTGATCTGATATCTCCACTCATGCTTCTAATTTTTATCTTTGTTCCGCAGCTCGAAGTGACTCTAAAATTTGAACTCATGCCTTTAGCATTTATCTTGTAACCTTCTGGAATTTGAATGATAAGTTGACCTGCATTAGAGACTGAATTTGATAATCCTTTGCTAGTAATATAAAAATTACCATCCGATTTTTCGATAGTGACCTTAACTTGTGACTTGTTCGTGTTATCAGTAATTGATGGTTCTTTACCTTTTCCACTTTCCAGAATCACGTCAGCGGCCGTTACATTTATTTCAAGTATGTTAGAGGCATAAGAGTTTGCAGCAAATAAAATACTGAAAGTTAAAGATGCTAGAAATTTTATTTTCATAATTTACCTTATCAGGTTAGCTTGGTTCATATAACGATAAGCTTTGGGGCGGCTGGAGCGAAGCGTAAGCCGTCCCAGCCGCGATAGCGGCGACAACAGCGCCTGGTTATGCATTTTCGACCTCGATGAACCACTTGGGCTGCATGGCGTCGAAATCCTGACGGATATTGGATGGCAGGTAACTAGCCGAATCCAGCACAAATGGTTGACCTCCCACGCGCTTGAATACAACCCAGTGCCAGAAGTCCTTGCCTTCTTCCTGATGGTGCTTGATAGACAACAACGCCAGATTGGGCAATGCCTCCCAAGATTCAAATGGGGTTTCATCAGCGGAAGTTTTGACACCTGCGCTCGACAACATACGCCGGACATACTGTGTATCTGACCACAGCGATTTGTCCGAAGCATGGATGCCCATAGCATTGGCTACGGCCTTCATCTCTGAGTACGTCTTGCCCAGAATGTTGGCAACCGACGCGATTCCGCATCCCGTGGCTTCCTCCTGAACTACTGGTTCGAGCACTGACTCCCCCTTAATGCATAACGCCTGCAGCATGCGCGCCTACGAAATGAAGCCAAAGGCGCAATGTAGTAGGCGTCGCCGTGCCTGCACTTGTTATGTATAAATGACTCTAGCGCCGGAGATGGTTAAGACCCCATCTTTCTCAAGCCTTCTAATAATCGTATCGATTTTACTTTCCTCTATGCCGCCTTGAAACTGGAACATCGCGGCAATGAAGTTTATTAATGATTGCTTCTTTGAGGGCTTTGACTTGACTAGCCTCTCCTTAACGTACGAAATAACATCCAAATCGTTAGGCGTTTCAGTCTTACTTCTCGGTTCCGATTTCTCAATCTTCGGCGCTGATATATTTCTCGCGGTAGGATTCAGGTCTTCCTCTTCCTTTATTGCCGCTTGAATCAAATATTGGGAAAGCTTCAGTTTTTCCCGGTAGGTGAGCTTGTCAGCTGCAAGCCTTATAACGTCATAACTCATCTAGAATTCCCTCATAAGAAATTACCGTTCGATTTTATACATAACGCCCGCAGCACGGGCAAAGTTGAAGCGCAGCGGAAACTTTGTCCCTGTGCCTGCGATTGTTATGCCCACACAGGGGCTGATTCAGCTTGGTAGAACTCCACCGACCTATTAAATCTTTGAAGAAACGCTATAGCATTAGCTTTCGTTCTCGCATTTGCGTCTGTATTCTCGTTGCCATAGATGCTTACAAAGACTTTCGAAACCCCGCTGGATTTTATTTGGTCAAATATATGCTTATCGTTGTCATCGATGGAGTGCCCATGGATAAATAGGACACCATTCAAGTTTCCCAATGCTTGATAGCAGTAGTTGAGATATGGGTTATGGTCGATTCTCTGCTTCTTTTTTTCATGTGTAGGCTCAGAGACAAATAGCGGGAAGTTTCCGCGACCCAAGTTGTCCCTAACTTGCTCAATGATCGTGACACCGTCATCAGTACATACGTGTTTCTTTATATGTTTTCCAGAATCATAAATATGCAAGCCGCCATGCAGAAAATGTACTTCCTGATCAGTACCATGACCCTCCCATCGTTGCTGAGCCCGAAACCCGTCATCTGTCCTATAGTTTTCTGGTGCCAAGCCATACTTATTTCTAGCCCAATAGAACAGGAGGTCGTAATTGATTGAGAATATCTCGTTGAACTGAGATAAAAATGTTCTGACAGCGACGTACTGATCGTCTGTGATTTCACTAGGTAAATCAGGGTGAGTATTTGATATTGCGTTAATTAAGGAATTTTTAAGAATTTCTCTATCCGAAACGATGGTTTGGATTATCTCGTTATCTGGTTGATATGCTCTTAGTACCGTTTCAGCAGCGGTTAGCTGCTTCGATACTGCCTCAAAATCATACGTTCCTAAGCTTTGAAATAGTGGACGAATCACTGCGTCCCGATCACCGAATTCCGCTGCTTCCAGCAAATTTTCATAATTAAAAATTTGGGCATCCCAAGCCTGTGAAAAGCCATTGGCTAACACAATTGACGGTTTAGAATCTTCATCGACCGAATCCATAGCTTCTTGAAAAGTTAGCAAGACTAATCTCCCCTAGGCATAACATTTTATTAGTAAGCATGCTCGTTTTGTCACCCGCTGATGCTTACCGTTAATTAATATAATCACTTGTATTAAATAGACTTTCTTTAAAAATATAAGACACTCTGTTATTACAAATCGTGCATGCCGTCTATCCTGCTTGCACGATGCACATTATCTAACCCAAAGAACTCATAACACTTTAATTTATTTAGCATTAAATTACAACTCTACCGGTAAACAAGCATCTCTAGGCGTAAAAAACAGGCACTTTTTTAAATCCCAGCTAGAATAGGCTGTATAGGCAGACAGTTGCAAGACAAGGAGCGTTTTATGTCTAACAGTCCATTTTTAAATTCTATACGCACGGATATGCGGCAAAAAGGTTATGCGCTGAAAACTGAAAAAACTTACCTGCACTGGATTAAGCGTTTTATTCTGTTTCACAAAAAACGTCATCCTCAGACCATGGGCAGTGAAGAGGTCAGGCTGTTTTTATCCAGCTTAGCAAACAGCAGACATGTAGCCATAAACACGCAGAAAATCGCTTTAAATGCCCTAGCTTTTTTGTACAACAGGTTTTTACAACAGCCGTTGGGCGATATTGATTATATCCCTGCAAGCAAGCCTAGACGGCTACCCTCTGTTATCTCTGCAAATGAAGTGCAACGCATTTTGCAGGTTATGGATACTCGCAACCAAGTTATTTTTGCGCTGCTGTATGGTGCAGGTTTGCGCATTAATGAATGCTTGCGTTTGCGGGTTAAAGATTTTGATTTTGATAATGGCTGCATCACTGTGCATGACGGTAAGGGTGGGAAAAGCAGAAACAGCCTACTGCCCACGCGCCTAATCCCAGCAATAAAACAACTCATTGAGCAAGCGCGGCTTATTCAGCAAGACGACAACTTACAAGGCGTAGGGCCATCGCTGCCTTTTGCTTTAGATCGCAAATACCCTTCTGCTTATCGACAAGCGGCGTGGATGTTTGTCTTTCCCTCCAGCACGCTCTGCAACCACCCGTATAACGGCAAATTATGCCGCCATCATCTGCATGACTCCGTTGCGCGAAAGGCATTGAAGGCAGCCGTACAAAAAGCAGGCATCGTTAGCAAGCGTGTCACTTGTCATACATTTCGTCACTCGTTTGCTACGCATCTATTACAAGCGGGGCGTGATATTCGCACTGTGCAAGAACTCTTAGGGCATACCGATGTTAAGACCACGCAAATCTATACGCATGTGTTGGGTCAGCATTTTGCCGGCACCACCAGTCCTGCGGATGGACTGATGCTACTTATCAATCAGTAAAAGTAGATAAATATCTTTATGTAGCCCTGAGTAGCCCTGAGTAGCCCCTGATACTTTTTATGGTGAAAAAGATAAACAATCATAGAGGGGATAAATATGAGCCAGTTCTACCATTGTTCGTAAGCATTCGCCCAATACCGTCTTGACAGGTGCTGGATTAAGTAGCGGTTTTTACAGCTGTACTCGCCATGGCAATAATTCGTCCATCCGGTTAACCGGATAGTCGGCAATCACCGACAGCACATGGCGCAGGTAGGCTTCTGGATTGATACCGTTGAGTTTGGCGGTTTCCAGTAAACTGTAGAGCGTGGCCGCCCGTTCTCCGCCCGCATCCGAACCCAGGAATAAATAATTTTTGCGACCAATTGCCACACCACGTAATGCCCGTTCTGCTGCATTATTGTCGATCTCTATTTCCCCATCATCCAGATAGCGTGTCAAGGCCTGCCACTGGTTAAGGGCATACTGGATGGCATCGGTCGTTACGGATTTGCGTGACAGGGTCGGTAACTGCTGCATGAACCACTCATGCAAGGCAAGCACAATTGGCAATGACTTGTCCTGGCGCTCGGCCTGACGAGTTTGTGGTGGACTGCCCCGGATGCCGGCCTCAATCTCATATAAACGGCCAATTTGAGTGAGCACATGATGGGTAATATCAGAGGGCCGATGGACATGAATATCATGGAACTTGCGTCGGGCATGGGCCCAACAACCCGCTTGAATAACCTTGCCGGTTCGGTATACCTCGTTGTAACCAGCATAGGCATCGGCCTGTAAAATACCTTCGAAGTTTTTAAGGTGGGTTTGCGGATGGATGCCCTTGCGATCGGGTGAGTAGCGGAACCAGACCGCCGGTGGCTGGGTGCCGCCACTGGGACGATCATCGCGGGCATACACCCATAAGCGGGCTTGCCGGGTTTTACCGCTCCCCGGTGCCAGCACCGCAATCGGGGTGTCACGCTCCAGCCGAACCGCTTCCATGTCGGCTTGCATGGCAAGCACCAAATGCTGTAAATCTTCAATGGAATCGGGAAGCGGTGGCGGTGTAGGCATAGCCGTTATTTTACCAAACAACCACCCTGACAGCATTAAATAAAAAGCCGGAACGCCAGTCAATACGCCATTCTGTCGTTTTTTAGGGCATCTATACGCGACTCGGTTTATGTGTTCTGGCGGGCCGTCGCCAATCAATCCCTTCCAGCAACATCGACAGTTGTGCGGGCGTTAAATGCACCGATCCGGACTCGGCCTGGGGCCAGACAAAATGGCCTTGTTCCAGGCGTTTGGCCAACAGGCACATGCCGTCACCACTCCACCACAGCACCTTGATGCGGTCGCCTTTGCGTCCACGAAATACAAACACATGACCACTGAAGGGATCCTGTTGCAAGACGTCCTGGGCAATGGCGGCCAAACCATCAAAGCCCCGGCGCATATCGGTCACACCTGCCGCCAGCCAGACGCGGGTTCCTGCAGGTAAGCCAATCATTTAAGCGCCTCAATGACCATAGATAATAACTGTGTCGGACACTGGTGATGGACCTGTAAGTTCCCCTTGGGTAGCGTGATGGTTAAAACCACCTGTGTTTGATCGTGCCGGTGCGGATCCTGTTCGTCAATCGTCATCTTGTGATTGGCAAGAGACGGCTCCGTCACGGTAACGGGCAAAAAGGAAGTGTCTTGATATTTGGCGGGGGTTGTTTCCAGCTGCTGGTTATGGTATTCATTACGCCAACGGCATAATTGATTGGGATGCAAATCGTGTTCACGGGCGACCTCAGCGACCGTTAATTCATTGCTGAGCAAATGCTCAACCACGCTGCGTTTAAAATCTTT
>NZ_JBLWIS010000007.1:0-147093 GCF_048381675.1 Advenella sp. RU8 | reverse complement strand
ATTGGCAACCTGATGTTGGTGGTCCTGAACCTGCCGCTGGTGGGCTTGTGGGTCAAGTTGTTGAAAGTGCCTTACCGCGTCCTGTTCCCGGCCATCTTGCTGTTCTGCACGATCGGTGTGTACTCCCTGAACTACAACGCATTTGACATTTACGTGATGGGTATCTTCGGCATCATCGGCTACATCTGGACCAAGCTCAAATGTGAAGGTGCGCCGCTGCTGTTGGGCCTGGTGTTGGGCCCGATGATGGAGGAGAACTTCCGCCGTGCGCTGCTGCTGTCCCGCGGTGACTTCCTGACCTTTGTGGAACGTCCGCTGTCACTGACCCTGCTGCTGATGGCCGTAGGTCTGGTGATCTTGGTGGCTTCGCCATCCATCCGCAAAAAACGTGAAGAAACGTTTGTCGAGGAAGATTGATCAGCTTGTGTTTTGCTGGTCTTGAATAAAGAAGCACAGTTATAAGAACAGCCCCGCCTGAAGCTGGATTATGTATCCAGCTTCAGGCGGGACGTTTAAAAAACTGTGCTTTTTCTTTAAGTCTGATAAGATAGTAATTAATTACTATCTTATTGGGCAAGGCATGGAAAACAGGGTCAAGCATTTATCTGCAGCCGAACGCAAGTCAAGGACGGTGATGTCCGTTATCAAGCTGGCTGGCGTCATGAATCCGGCAGTGATTACAACCGCTGCCATCGCAAAACAAATGGACCTTACCCAGGGTGCCTTGTTCCGTCATTTCCCCAATAAAGAGGCGATTTGGGAAGAGGTGATGTCCTGGGTTGAAGCAACCATATCCAGTCGCGTTACAGAGGCGATTCAAAATCATCAATATTCCGCGTTGGCCGCACTACAGGCCGTGTTCATGCAGCATGTGGATTTTGTTCTCACTTATCCCGGTGTGCCCCGGATTTTGTTTGGTGAATTGCAGAATGTTGAGCTTACTGCAGCCAAGCGCATTGTCCAGGATTTCATGCAGCGTTATGCAAAACGTATCCAGGTGCTGTTAGAGCAAGGTAAGGAACAAAAAGAAATTGCCTATGACCTGGATTCGGAGGTAGCATCAACGTTGTTTCTTGGGACGCTTCAGGGCTTGGTGATGCAATCGTTGCTGGCCGGCGATATCCAATTAATGAAAAAGAATGCCGATGCGGTTTTCGCCTTGTATCTGCAGGCAATCAGGAGCTGAGCATGGCCAGTATTTCATTGCGCGGAAGAAAGTTGGGGCTGCTTTTGGTCATGTTGCCACTGCTGGCTTTGTTTATTTATGTGGCTATCCGTTCGGGGCCGCTGGCACCGGTAAATGTGACGGTTAGCGAGAGCCAAATCCAGCCAATTGCTCCTTCGCTGTTTGGCGTTGGTACGGTTAGTGCCCGATATACCTATCAAATTGGCCCTCTTGTTACCGGCAGATTGTTGAATATTTCAGTCAATACGGGGGATCGGGTTAAGGCAGGGCAGCTGTTGGGAGAAATGGATCCTGTTGATCTTGATGAGCGGATCCGGGCCCAGGAAAGGGTGCTTAAGCGTGCCGGTTTGCAACATACCCAGGCAAAGGTCAGGTTTGAGCACGCCAGTGTTCAACTCGAACGTTACCGGAAATTATTTGCTTCCCGCTCTACCAGTGAAGAAAGCATGAATCTCATGGAGCAGGAATACCGGGTTTCTGAGTCCGGATTGGCCGCAGCGGCCGAAGACATAACCAAAGCCCAAGCCGATCTGAATGCTTTGTTGAGCCAGCGGGCGTCTTTGCGCCTGATGGCACCAGTTGATGGAATGGTGATTATTCGAAATGCGGATCCAGGTTCTACCGTTGTTGCCGGGCAGGCGGTGCTTGAGCTGATTAATCCGGCCGATATTTGGATAGATACCCGTTTCGATCAATCGGGTTCGATAGGGCTTGCTGCTGATTTGCCTGCCAGTATTGTATTGCGCACACGGGGAAAGGAAGTGTTTCAGGGCAAAGTGGCACGTATTGAGCCCAAAGCGGATGTGGTTACTGAGGAAATGCTGGCAAAAGTGAGTTTTTCTGTCTTGCCCGAGGTTTTGCCTTCATTGGGTGAGTTGAGCGAGGTGACGCTACATTTACACGAAATAAACGGTTTTGTCGTGGTGCCCAATGCCGCGTTGGTACGGCAGGGCAATCAGCAGGGCGTTTGGCGTGTGATCAATAACAAACCGCAGTTTACGCCCGTACAACCTGGCGTGATGGACCTGGACGGCAATGTGCAGATCCTTTCCGGGCTTCAGGAGGGAGAGCAGATTATCGTATATAGTGAAAAACCATTGAGTCCCAATAGCCGGATCTTGATTGCTGATCAAATCCCGGGAGTTGGCAATGATTAATCTTGCCAGCCGCGATATCCTGCACTCATGGGGTAAATTCATTTTTACCGGAATTGGCCTGGGCCTGCTGATTGGGGTGACGCTGGTCATGGCGGGCGTGTATCGGGGCCTGGTTAGCGATGGCAAATCACTGCTGGATAATAGCGGTGCGGATATCTGGGTGGTACAGCAGGATACCCTGGGGCCTTATGCGGAATCGTCAAGCCTGAATGATGACATGTATCGAAGCATACTTGGCATTCCCGGTGTTGATCAGGCCACTAATATTACTTACCTGACCATGCAGGTCAATCATAATGACAAGGATGTACGTGTGATGGTGGTGGGCATTGCACCGGGAATGGCCGGGAAAACACCCGGCTGGCCCCTGTTTCTGGTGGCGGGGCGGCATATTACGCGTAGTCATTATGAGGCGGTTGCGGATATCGCTACCGGGCTAAAGGTGGGTGACCGGATAACCTTGCGACGCAATCAGTACACGGTGGTTGGCTTGACCCGGCGCATGGTGTCTTCAGGCGGAGACCCGATGGTTTTTATTCCCTTGAAAGACGCCCAAGAGGCCCAGTTCCTGAAAGACAATGAAGCCATTTGGCTGGACCGGCGTAAAACGCAGGCCAATCCCGAATTCAATCGGCCTAATGTGCCTGGTCTGCTGGATGCCATTCTTGCCTCAAGGACCAGTAATCTGTCTGTCAACGCGATACTGGTGACGCTGAAAGAGGGTGTTGATCCGGCACAGGTCATTAATGCCATAGAACGATGGAAATACCTGACTGCTTATGGTCGGGCAGAGATGGAAGAAATCCTGGTAGGTAAAATGATTTCAACCTCGGCGCGCCAGATTGCCATGTTTCTGGTGATTTTGGCAGTGGTCAGTGCGGCTATCGTTGCTTTCATTATTTATACGCTGACCATGGATAAAATACGGGAAATTGCGGTCTTGAAGCTGATTGGTACCCGGAATTTCACAATCGCTTCCATGATTGTGCAGCAGTCAGTGGTGCTGGGCCTGATCGGATTTGTTGTTGGTAAGATCACCTCCAGCTTTTCTGCTCCTTATTTTCCCAAATACGTTCTCATCATGCCTGAAGACTCGATCATGGGTTTTATTGCCGTCATGATAATTTGCATATTGGCTAGCCTGGTGGCGATTCGCATGGCATTGCGGGTGGATCCGGCTGAAGCGGTAGGGGGGTAGGTCTCAATGTCTCACAGAGTTGGCGGCGTCAGTATCAGGAATCTGAAAAAACAGTATGGCCAGGGGGCAAATGCGTTTTTGGCGCTTAAGGACGTGAATATGCAGGTGGCTGCCGGGGAAGTGGTTGGGCTTATCGGCCCCTCGGGTTCCGGCAAAAGTACCCTGCTTAAATGCCTGGGAGCCATTATTGATCCGACCGAGGGTGTCATGATGCTGGGCGATCAGGGCATTTATGATAATGGCTGGAAAGTGCGTGATTTGCGTGCCTTGCGGCGCGACAAAATTGGCTTTGTATTCCAGTCACCCTATCTGATTCCTTTTCTTGATGTGACCGATAACGTGGCCTTGTTGCCCATGTTGGCTGGTGTACCCAATAACCAGGCACGGCAAAAAGCCTTGCATTTGCTCGAAGCGCTGGATGTGGCGCACCGGGCCAAGGCAATGCCCTCTCAGTTGTCGGGTGGTGAACAGCAGCGGGTGGCCATTGCCAGGGGGTTGGTCAATCGGCCACCGATTATTTTGGCAGATGAACCTACCGCGCCTTTGGATAGCGAACGTGCACTGGCGGTTATCCGTATCCTGAATGAAATGGCGTGTGAATATGAAACAGCAATTATTGTTGTGACGCATGATGAGAAAATCATTCCAACTTTCAAGCGCATTTATCATATCCGGGATGGCATTACCTATGAGGAAGCCGGACAGGGTCGGCCGATTGATTGAGTGTTCTTGACCTTACGAGGTTTTTTCTTTTTGCCAGAAAATATCCTGGCGGCCAGCCTCTTTGTTGAGGATGCGGGCAAGTACGAAAAAATAATCGGACAGGCGGTTCAGGTATTGCCTGCCAATATCTCCAAGGGGTTCGCGCTGGTCTAGCGTCACCATGCTGCGTTCTGCGCGCCGGCAAATGCTGCGGCAGACGTGTGCCAGGCCTGCCTGGCGTGTGCCGCCTGGCAGGATGAATTCTTTCAAGGGTGTCAGGCGGACCAGGAATTGTTCGATTTCTGTTTCCAGAAAAGTCACATGGCTTTCTGCCAGGGCGGTATAGCCGGGCACACACAGTTCCGAGCCCAGATCAAACAAATGATGCTGGATACGTTCAAGCGAGCTGTGGATGCCATCGGGCAATTGTTCGCAGGCAAGCAAACCGATAAAGCTGTTGAGCTCATCAACCTGGCCAATCGCTTCAATACGGGCATCATTTTTGGCAATTCGGGAACCATCCCCTAGGCTGGTTGTGCCGGCGTCACCCGTTTTGGTCACAATTGAGGTTAAACGGTCAGGCATAGTCTTTCCTTTATCAGGCAATTTATGGTTGGGTAAATAAAAAGAGCCATCAAAAGATGGCTCTTTGTTTATGCCGCCAGAAAATTATTTTTTCTCTTGGGGAATAATGGTAACGGGACAAACGCCCGCGTTGATGATTGCGTAGCTGACACTACCCAGCACACCGCTGAAAACGGGGTTGGTGCCACGTGAACCCATGACGATCAGTTCAATACGATCTTCACCGTTGGCGCTATTGCGGACTTCCTCAACGATACGCTCTTTGGGGTCACCGATGTCCAGTTTAAGATTGTAGGCGATGCCTGCAGCTTTCAGTTTATCTTCAACACCTTCGGTGGCTTCTTTGAATAGCTGTTGCTGGTATTCTTCGAGGTCTGATTTGTTGAAGAATGTTTTTGCATGAACGGTTCTGAAGCTGGGTTGAACATTAAGCAGCAGAATTTTAAAACCGGATACTTTTGCCAGGGAAATCGCCCAGTCTAGTGCTTTTGCTGCGTTGGACGAACCATCGAAGGGGACTAATATTGTTTTTGCCATTCATTGCTCCAAAGTTACTATTTTATTTGCAAGTCAAATTTACAAGTGCAGCTTACATTCTAGCGTAGTTTTTTAATGAGCGAAATGAAATGCCTTTAGGCCGGTAAAGTAATTCATTTTCTCTTTTTCAGAAGAAATTTGTGTACTATAAAACGATTGGTTTTCTTGCAGAAAAGGAGTTTTCATGAAAAAAATGCTAGCGGCAGCAGCGTTGGGCCTTGCTGGTGTACTGGCAGTTGGCCCGGTATTGGCACAGGAAGAGGGCAGTGCCACCGGAGAGGTCCGTCGGATTCAGGCAGACAAGGGAAAAATCGCCATCAAGCATGGTCCGATCATCGAACTGAAATTGCCTGCGATGACCTTGATTTACAATATCAATCCAGTTTTGTTGAAAGATATCAATCCAGGTGACGAGGTCGAGTTCAAGGCCCGTCACCAGAACAATCAGTACATTATTATAGAAATCCGTAAATAATCAGTGCCCTGGTGTAAATTGCCCCCTTGCATGGCTATCGTTATTTCAACGATTTGCAGGCCATGAGGGGGCAATGAACGAAGGCTTTCTTACCGGTGTTACAGCACGTAGTGGGCCAGATTCTGGCTTTGGGCGGTTTCTTGCAGTTTGCTGTTTACATAGTCGGCATCAATGCGAATGGTTGATTCGCTGCTGGCGGTTGCATCAAAGGAAAGGTCTTCGAGCAGTTTTTCCATCACGGTATACAATCTGCGGGCACCAATGTTTTCGGTGCGTTCATTCACTTCAAATGCCAGTTCGGCAAGCCGTTTGATCCCTTCATCGGTAAAGTCCAGATGGACATCTTCGGTGGCCATTAGGGCAGAGTATTGCTTAATAAGGGAATAATCAGTGCTGCTCAGGATTTCCACAAAGTCTTCGGCGGTTAGTGAATCCAGCTCAACCCGGATTGGGAAGCGGCCTTGCAGCTCGGGAATCAGGTCGGAAGGACGTGAAAGATGGAAAGCACCCGATGCAATGAACAGGATATGATCGGTCTTGATCATGCCGTATTTGGTGTTGACGGTTGTGCCTTCAACCAGAGGCAGCAGGTCGCGCTGCACGCCTTGACGGGAAACGTCGGCGCTGCTTTGTGACTGGCGCACGGCGATTTTGTCAATTTCGTCCAGGAAAACAATACCGTTCTGTTCGGCATTTTTAACTGCCGCGTTGCGGATTTCTTCTTCATTGACGCGTTTGGCTGCTTCTTCTTCAACCAGAAGTTTGAAGGCGTTCTTGACGGTCATTTTCTGGGTTTTTTTCTTGTCGCGGTTCAGGCCGGCAAACATGCCCTTCAATTGCTCGGTCATGTCTTCCATGCCCGGAGGGGCCATGATCTCCATTTGGGGCATTTGCTGTGCAACCTCGATTTCAATTTCCAGGTCATCGATTTTGTTTTCACGTAGGCGTTTGCGGAAATTCTGGCGGGCGCTGTTTTCTTCGCGAATCGGGTCTCCGTTGGCATCACGGGCGGGGGCGACCAGTACATCAAGAATACGGTCTTCGGCGGCATCTTCAGCCTGGGTACGCACGCGGCGCATCTCCAGCTCGCGGGTTTGCTTGACAGAGATATCAACCAGGTCACGAATGATGGTGTCGACATCGCGGCCAACATAGCCCACTTCGGTGAATTTGGTGGCTTCAACCTTGATAAATGGCGCATTTGCCAGCTTGGCCAGCCTACGGGCGATTTCGGTCTTGCCGACACCGGTAGGGCCAATCATGAGGATGTTCTTGGGGGAAATTTCGTGGCGCAGGGGTTCTGCTACCTGCTGGCGGCGCCAGCGGTTACGCAGGGCGACCGCAACGGATTTTTTGGCCTTTTGCTGGCCGATAATGTTTTTGTCCAGTTCAGAGACAATTTCTTTGGGCGTCATTACGCTGGTTGTCATGATGTATCCTGATTAAAGCGTTTCGATAACGTGATTCTGGTTGGTATAAATACACAGGGCACCGGCGATTTCAAGAGATTTTTTAACCACTTCGGCAGGCGTCAGGTTGGTATTATGAAGCAGGGCCAGGGCAGCAGATTGCGCGTAAGCACCACCTGAGCCGATGGCGGCAAGGCTGTGTTCGGGTTCGAGGACATCGCCATTGCCGGTCAGCACCAATGTGTGCTCTTTGTCGGCCACAATCAGCATGGCTTCAAGGCGACGCAGCGCGCGGTCGGTGCGCCAGTCTTTGGTGAGCTCGACGGCAGCACGCATCAGGTGGCCCTGATGTTTCTCAAGTTTGGCTTCGAAGAGTTCCAGCAGGGTAAAGGCGTCGGCAGTGGCGCCAGCAAATCCAACCAGGACTTTGTCATTATAAAGACGACGGATTTTTCGGGCAGTGCTTTTAAAAACGATATTGCCCAGTGTGACTTGACCATCACCGCCAATAGCAACTTCGTTGCCGCGGCGAACACAAACAATGGTAGTAGCGTGAAATTGTTCCATGAAATTCTTCCTGTAGTTTCCGTAGATGGGGTTGGCAGGAAGAATTTCAAGGGAGGGAAAAAAGATTTTTAATCGCCGTAGAGTTTTTGGCGTTTTTCGCGTCTTTCCTGGGCTTCCAGGGAAAGGTTGGCGGTTGGACGGGCTAACAGGCGACGTAGGCCAATGGGTTCCCCGGTTTCTTCACACCAGCCATATTCTTTTGAATCGATGAGCTGCAGGGATTGCTGAACTTTTTTCAGCAGCTTGCGCTCACGGTCACGGGTGCGGAGTTCCAGGGCGTGCTCTTCCTCGATGGTCGCGCGGTCTGCCGGATCGGGAACAAACTGGGTTTCGCGCAGGTTTTCGGTTGTCGCATCCGCGTTATTCAGAATCTCAGCTTCCAGTTTCTTGAGTCGGTCTTTGAAGAACGCAAGTTGCTGTTCGTTCATGTAGTCCTCTTCAGGCATGGCGAGTAACTGTTCTTCGGTTAATAACGGTTGTTCTGTGATTGTGTCGGTATTTTTAGCTGATTTGTTAGCCATCAAACACTCCGTTCAGTAGTACTGCTTATTAATCAAATCAATGAAAGCCTGTTCAGGAAGTATCAATTATTGTATAGAGAATCAGGAACCTGCTTTCATTGTGTGTAACAAAATTACTGCCTTAGGCAAGGCATTGCGTCAAGCCGTTGGTAAATACGTCTTTGGGTAATTTTCGACCGATAAAAACCATTTTGTTGTAAGGTTTTTCTTTGGGTCCCCACAGTTTTCCGGGTTCTGCTCCCATTAGCATGTGAACACCCTGAAACAGCATTCTTTGTTTTACGCCCTTCATATACAGGATACCTTTGTACCGGTACAGGTCGGGACCAAAAACCTGAACCACGCCGCTGAGGAATTCCTCTAGGCGTTGCGGATCGAAGGGTTTGCTGGAGGTAAAGACAAATGCGCCGATTTCATCATCATGATGGGCGTGATGATGATTGTGTTCATGATGGCCATGCTCGTGATGATGGTCATGGTCGCAGTGTGCACCGCATTCATGGTCATGATCATGATGATGGTCGTGGTCATGGGCATCAGGGTGATCGTCCTTCAGGAATTCGGGATCGATATCCAGAATGCTGTTGAGGTTGAATCCGGTCACGTCAAGGATTTTGTCGAGATCGGCTTCGCCAAAATGCACTGGCATGATTTCCGCACGGGGATTCATGTGAATCAGGCGGCTTTTGAGCGAGGCATACTCTTCGTCGCTGACCAGGTCTTTTTTGGAGATCAGGATACGGTCTGCAAAACCAACCTGTTTTTGCGCTTCGGGTTGGGTATCCAGGGTCTGCATGCCATGTTTGGCATCAACGACTGTGATGACCGCGTCAAGGCGGAAGTATTCGGCAATGCCATCATCCATGAAAAACGTCTGGCAGACCGGACCGGGATTGGCCACGCCGGTAGTTTCAATAATCACGCGCTCAAAGTTGAGCTCGTTTTTGAGGCGGCGGTTTTTAAGGTCGGTAAGGGTTTTAAGCAAGTCACCGCGAACCGTGCAGCAGACGCAGCCGTTGTTCAGTTCAATGATTTCTTCATCACTATCCTGTACCAGCAGTTCGTTGTCGATGCTTTCGGGCCCGAATTCATTTTCGATGACGGCAATGCGCTTGCCGTGAAATTCGGTAAGGATTCGCTTGAGTAGAGTGGTTTTTCCTGCACCAAGGAATCCGGTTAGAACGGTGACAGGAACCATTTTATTGGCTTGTGCCTGGCTAACAGTCATAATTATGCTTCTTAACTAACATCGCGGGCAGATTTTCTGCACGGCGAAAATTTTCAATATAATCGGAGAATTACATCACAGCTTTCATTATCTGGCAAACACATATCAGCGTCTTTACGAAAAATTAAATCAATTTAGTTGTAAACCCTAATGCCGCCAGTATAAACCAGGAAAAAAAGCGTTTTTGTGGTGCAACATCCCATGATGGGGGCATTATTTCAAAATGCAAGGCCTGTGGCCGATTTTGTATGCTTAATGCATTAATGCGGGTCTTCGGATTGCTCTTTTGCCTTGCATTGTGCACAGGTTGCCCTGATTTCCGTTTCGTTGGAAGTAAGTGAAAAACCGGTATTGGCAATGAGCTTTTTAAGCTGGTTGCTGATTTCGGGAGCACTTATTTCAACCACTTTGCCGCATTGCGTGCAAACTACCAGCAAATCGTGGTGATGACTGTTGACATCAATACAGGCAGTCCATGCGTTGACTGCATCAAGGCGGTGAATCAGACCCTCTTCTTCAAGAAACTCAAGTGCACGATAAACGGTGGGTGGTTTGGATTTGGGGTGAATAGCCAGCATGGCATCAAGAAGCTCATAGGCCTTGAGGCTACGCGATTCTTCCAGCATGAGCCTGAGCACCTGCTGGCGGATGGGCGTAAGCCGTTTGCCACGAGACTCACAAAGCTGCTCGGCTTCAAGTAGCCGCTGGCTGACTGATTTATCCGAGTGAGAGTGGTGATGAGTGGAATGCATGAACGATTTTAATAATAAAAATAATAAGTTGATACTTTAGGCCAATGTACCATGAAGTGGAAAAAGTGTCTCGGCAAGGAGAATTTTAATGACATTGCCGGTTATTTTATGTTTTAATATGTTATATCATATCATTTGTTGATTGTTTTACGCCTTTTCAGCCTCGTCACTGTTATGCAAACCTCACTTTCCAGCAATCCTTCAGCTACTGTTCATGCCGCCAGCCAGCGGATTCAATCCCCATTGCTCAATTCCGCGTTGGCAAGGGTGATGCAGGTCGGGCTTTTGCTGGCGCTCATGTGGGGAATAACCGGTTATGTCATGGGCTGGTTGCCAGGGCTAGGCACATTGGTTTCAGGTATGGTCCTGTGAATCCTGTTATCCGCCTGAATGATGTATCGCTCGGGTGGCGGGACAAACCGGTGCTTCAGCATATCTCCGGACAGTTCAACCAAGGTACGCTTACCGCGATCCTTGGTGCTAACGGAGCCGGCAAATCCACTCTGGTCAAAGGTATCATCAATTTTCTCAAGCCAACCGCAGGCAGCATCGAAATTGCCCCGGCTTTTCGCAAGGAACTTTCCTTGCTTCCCCAGATTAGCGACCTTGATCGCAGTTTTCCCATCACCACCTACGAGCTGGTAGCCATGGGAGCCTGGCGCCGGATCGGACCCTGGCGGCAATATGGCAAGACTGAACGTGCCCGCATCAATGATGCGCTTGAAAAAGTTGGCTTGCAGCCGGTGGCCGACCAGCTGATTGGCAGTTTGTCGGGCGGGCAGCTGCAACGGGCCCTGTTTGCCCGTTTAATGGTGCGCGACGCAAAGGTGTTGTTGCTGGATGAGCCTTTTGCCGCTGTTGATGAAGATACCTGTGAAGACCTGATGCGCATTATTTTGGGATGGCACGCTGAAGGGCGAACCATCATTGCCGTTTTGCACGATGTGGACCGGGTCAGGCAATGTTTTCCCGAGACGCTTTTGCTGGCCAGGCAAGTGGTTGCCTGGGGTAAAACCGCTGAAATCCTTACTGAAGAAAATCTGCAGAAGGCCCGTCGCCTCTCGCTCGGAGGCTTTTGATGGGCGGTTTATACGAGATTTTTCTTTCTCCCTTTGTTGAATTCGGATTCATGAACCGTGCCCTGTTCGGTGCCATTTTTCTGGCTGTGGCCACCGGGCCGTTGGGTGTGTTTCTTATTTTGCGGCGCATGAGCCTCGTGGCTGACTCCATGTCGCATGCCATATTGCCAGGGGTGGCTGCCGGTTTTCTGATTGCCGGGGTTTCCTTGACGGCCATGTTGGTGGGGGGGATGTTAACCGGATTGCTGGTTGCCCTGCTGGCAGGCGTAGTATCCAGGCTTACTTCCCTGAAGGAAGATGCCAGTTTTGCCGCTTTTTATCTTATTTCCCTTGGGTTGGGGGTCATGTTGCTGTCCCTGAAGGGCTCCAATATGGATTTGCTGCATGTCCTGTTCGGTTCCGTGCTGGGGCTGGATGACAAGGCCCTGCTGTTTATCATGGTGGTCAGCAGCCTGACTATCCTGTTATTGTCGTTAATTTACCGGCCCTTGATTATCGAGTGCCTGGATCCCGGTTTTTTACGCTCCGAAGGTGGTGGCGGATCGCTGGTTCATATGCTGTTCCTGATGTTGCTGGTAGTGAACCTGGTGGCCGGTTTTCAGGTGCTGGGTACCTTGATGGTGGTGGGCATGATGATGTTGCCGGCCGCTGCCGCTCGATTTTGCGCGCGTACGGTAGGCAGCCAGCTGGTGATGGCAGCCCTGATTGGCGCATTGTCAGCCTACGCCGGTTTGGTCATTTCCTATCACTACAGTGTGCCTGCCTCTACGGCTATTATCCTGGTTGCCGGCCTGTTTTATATCCTGGGCTTGTTGTTTGGTCGCCAAGGTGGTGTTATTCGCAGTCGTATCAGTTTTTTCAACCAATAACAGGATCAAAACAATGAAATTTCAGGCCTATTTTAAAGGCGTGCCAGCCATGGTGCTGGCGGGTTTGTTGGGTTCTGCCTTGCCCGTACATGCCAAGGCCCCCATCGAAGTGGTTGCCAGTTTTTCCATTCTGGCCGATATGGTGAAATCGGTGGGTGCCGATCAGGTCAATGTGGTTTCACTGGTGCCTGCCGACGGCAATTCGCATGAAGTTGAACTGACACCACAGGATGTTAAAAAAATGTCCTCTCCTGACACCAAACTGCTGTTTGTCAACGGACTTGGCCTGGATAGCTGGACCGACCGTTTGCTGGCTTCTTCGGGGTTCAAGGGCAAGGTCATCGTTGCCAGTGATGGCGTAAAAGTGCGTAAACTGGGTGAGGCGTCCGTTGATGATGAGCACGAGCATGATGATCACGGGCATGAAGGGCATGAGCACCCTGAACAAGAAAACGAACAAGAGCATGAACATGAGCATGATCATGGAGAGTTTGATCCACATGCCTGGCAGGATCTGGCCAACGGGCAGGTTTATGTTCGCAATATTGCCCAGGCGTTGACGCAGGCAGACCCTGAGAATGCCGCATTGTATGCGGGCAATGCCCAAGACTACATCAAGCAGATGCAGGCGCTTGATGAGCAGGTTCGCAAGTCCATGTCAGAAATTCCGGTCGAACGCAGGAAAATTGTCACGACGCATGAGGCCTTTGGCTATTTTGCCGATGCATACGGCCTTGAAGTGATTGCCCCCTTAGGTATCTCCACATCGGCCGAGCCTTCCGCCAAAGATATCTCTGCAATAATAAGGCAAATCAAGGAACAGCAGATACCCGCTGTGTTTCTGGAAAATGTGAAAAGCAATAAGCTGCAGGATCAAATTTCCAAAGAAACGGGTGCAAAAGTGGGGGGTATACTGTATTCGGATGCCTTGTCCAAAACCGGTGAAGCTGATTCCTATCTGGGCATGATGCGGAGCAATGTCCGTGTCATTACCGAAGCGCTCAAGTAGTCAGTTTTTTCTTTTGGCCCTTGGATGCGCCTGGTCATAAGCTTTGGCCAGGTGCTGAAAATCCAGCCGGGTATAAATTTGCGTGGTTGATATGTTTGCATGACCAAGCAGCTCTTGTACCGCGCGCAAGTCCTGGGCTGATTGCAGCAGGTGGCTGGCAAAACTGTGGCGTAGTACGTGCGGATGAATCTGGCCGGGTATTTCCGATTGCCGGGCAAATTTTTTCAGTTGCAATTGCACTACCCTTGGGGTGATGCGTGAGCCGCGCTCCCCCAAAAAAAGCGCGTTTGAATCGTGCCCTGGGGTTGCCGGTTTCAGCAGCGAGGCGCGGACTTGTAGCCACATCAAGATTGCTTCCTGCGCTTTTTTGCCTAACGGAACCAGCCGTGTTTTATTGCCTTTGCCCCTGACGGTCAATTCGCGCTCATCCAGGTTAAGCCAGCCGGCCGACTCATAATCGTCTTTTTTTGTGTAGTGAGTGTCCAGTTGGACCAGCTCGGCCAAGCGCAGCCCGCTGGAGTAAAACAACTCGAACATGGCCTGGTCGCGCAGCTGGACCGGGTCGTTTTGCAGGTTTTTGGCCGGATGGTCAAGCAGGGCCTGGGTTTGCTCTACCGACAATGCTTTGGGCAGGCTTTGGGGAACCTTGGGTGTTTTGACATTTTTGGCCGGATTGATGCTTAGTTTGGCCAGTGGTACCCACCATGCATAGAAGCCGCGCCAGGCAGACAGAATGCGCGCCAGGCTGCGCGGACTCATTTGGCTGGCGTGCAGGCGGGCAATGGCAGTGCGGATTTGCTGGTTGGTCATGCTGGCCAGCTCTGTATCGGGATGCAGTCTTGCCAGTTGTGCCAGGTCCCTGCGGTATGCAGCCAGTGTATGGGGTGAATAACGCTTGTTTGTGTGCAAGTACGCCAGCCATTGTTCCATGGCGGCAGGCAGGGGTTGGCTCATTTTATGCGATCAGGCGGCTTAGGCTGGCGCTGGCCAGTTTTCCCAGGTTTTCCAGAAAAACCGTGCCCATATCCGGGGTAAAATGTTCTTCACTGGCAGCCCCGAAAACCAGCAGGCCAAACGTCCGGTTTTCTGTTTTCAGTGGAAGCATGGCAACCGAGGCCGGTTTTTCTTCAAGCCATTCGTGCGCGGGAAGATAGCCTTCTGGACCACAATAAGGTTTTTCCAGCGAGCTGGCGTAAGCATGCAGTGCCGGATCTTCATCAAGCTTGAATTTTTTTGTCCGAAGCATGGGCAGGTCCCACAGCCGCAAGGATACGTCAAGCTGCTCAAAGGCCTGCTTCAGGCTTTCAATGATGGTCGCAGGCAATTTCTGCTTGTTTTTTTCAGCCAGCATTTGTGTGCACCAAAGCGTCATGCTATCGCTGATAGAGGCGTTTGAGTCGGCATTCTGCATCAGTTCGGCCAGTTTCCATTCAAGCGCCTTGCTGCGCTTGCGCAGAGTCATGACCTGACGGGCGCCTAGCGACAGGGTGCGGTCTGCGTAGGGATGGGGAATGGACAGGCTGGCAAACAGCTGGGCATGGTCTTCAAAAAAAGAAGGGTTGTTTTTAAGAAAAATGGCAACTTCATCCGCCTCAAGCTTTGTCTCTGACATAAGTCTATTCATCCTTTAAGCAAAAATCTTTAACCAGTTTATCAATATCAACCTGACCTGAAAACACCGTGGTGGCCGGGCCGGTCATGTGCAATCGGGTGCCGTCCCATTCAATGGTTAATGTGCCTCCTCGCGTCTGGACGCTGACTGGAGAGTCTAGCAGGCCACGACGGATGCCGGTAGCGACCGCGGCGCAGGCGCCGGTGCCACAAGACAGGGTTTCACCCACGCCACGCTCATAAACCCGCAGCCGTATTTGGTTGCGGTTGATGATTTGCATGAACCCGGCATTGACGCGATTGCCAAAGCGGGGATGGTTCTCTATAAGAGGGCCCTGTTCATTAACAGGGGCGGTATCAATATTATCTACCAGCTGTACCGCATGCGGATTGGAGATTGCCAGCGCTGATAGTTTGACCGTGCCTGCGTTGGGCAAGGGCAGGTGCCAGATGGTTTCCTCGTGTTCCTGGGTGTGGTGCAGGCCTTGGGTGTCAAAGGGCAGGGCGGCGGGATCAAAGCGGGTGATACCCATGTCTACGGTAACGCTCTGGTCTTCTTTTTCTTCAAGAATAATCAGGCCGGTAGCGATTTCTGCCTTTAGCGGGTTGCGACGGGACAGTCTTTGTTCATGCACAAAACGTACAAAACAGCGTGAACCGTTGCCGCAATGTTCCACCTCACTGCCATCGGCATTGAAGATCCGATAACGGAAATCGGCTTCGGGATGGGAAGGGGTTTCTACCAGCAGAATCTGGTCGGCACCGATGCCAAGCTGGCGATGCGCCAGGGCTCGCGCCCGTTCAGCGGTCATTTCAATCGGTTGGCTGACGCCATCAAGAACGATAAAATCATTGCCAGCGCCATGCATTTTTGTAAATTGCCAAATCATAGATGCCTGATATGTAAAAAAACCAAGTTTATTATGGACTGAAAATTCCCGGCATGCGGTTTGATTGCCGGATCTGTTTCAATAAATTTTTTCCTCGCCTTCAGGACGGGTCTTGAAGCGGCGGTGCACCCAATAATACTGGCTGGGTTCCTGCAGGATCCATTGTTCAAGCAAGTGGTTGATACGGGTGGTGGCCGCTTCGATGCTTTGTTCGCCGGGAAAATCTTCCAGTGCCGGCAGTACCTGGACATGATAGTGGCCAGTGGCCGGGTCCCAGCGACTGACAATCGGAACCACCGCAGCATGCCAGGACTTGGCAATTTGGGCGGTTGTGGGCAGAGTGGCGGCGGGAATATTGAAAAATGGCACGAAAATGGAACCCTTGCGACCAAAGTCCATGTCGGGAAGGTAGTAAACCGGTGTGCCTTCTTTCAGGTGGCGGAGCATGCCTCGCACCCCTTCCTTGCGGCTGATCAGGTGAATCTCGTTGAAGCGGCCGCGTCCTTCCCTGACAATATCGTCAATTTCCGGGTCGTGCTGTGGCGTATAAATGGTAGCCGCTTTTTTCAGGAACATGGAAAGTCGGGTAGCGGCGGCGTCAAGCGGGACAAAATGGGGGGCCAGCATCAGGATGGGGCGTTTTTCCGCCAGGAGTTGTTCGATATGTTCAAAGCCCTCCATGTGGATGGTTGCCAGAATGCTTTCCGGTGAGCCAAACCAGAACAGGCCACGGTCAATAATCGATTGGGCCAGGACACGGAAGTGTTGCTTTTGCCATTGTTCACGTTGTTGGGGCGAGGCATCGGGAAAGCATAGTGCCAGGTTTTTGCGGACAATCGCGGCCCTGCGCTTCATGATAAGGGGTGACAGGACACTAAGCATATGCCCCAGTTGCTGGCGTCGTTTGTGTGAGGTCTTGCCAAACCAGTTGAAGACGACATCAAGGAGTTTTCTTTTGGTGGATTTCATGCAATAGGAAATTGATGGCTGGATAAATCAGCGCAAAGGAACCCTAAACAGTTAAGGTTTCACTATGGTTTTAACTAAAAAGCAATTTAACACATGCGGCCAGTGGATGGGAATGCGCAGGCGCGGAAACGGGAACAAGGAACGGCTAACGGGTATTGCCGTCGTATTAAGCAGGGTGGTTTTTCAGGTATTTTCAAAGAATCTGTGAAGTTAACAGGGGCTTTGCTTGGAAAATTTTATAAATGTTTTAAAATGATCAATGGTCGCTGAGTTAACCGACAACTTGCGGGGCGACATGAACTGGTTTCATAAAACACCGCTAAAGCGTCGCGCCTTACTATTATTTCATTTGAAATGAAGGTGCTGCGCGTTCTTACTTCAAAAACGTCGGAGTTTCTGACATTATAAAAGGACGCTGATCAATGGCTCAAAACGATTTTTTATTTACTTCCGAGTCTGTTTCAGAAGGTCACCCCGATAAGGTGGCTGACCAGATTTCCGACGCCATTCTGGATGCCATTCTGGCCGAAGATCCTAATGCCCGGGTTGCCGCTGAAACCTTATGCAATACCGGACTGGTAGTGCTGGCCGGTGAAATCACCACAACGGCAAATATTGATTATATCCAGGTTGCACGCGACACCATCAAGCGCATTGGCTACGATAACACGGCTTATGGGATTGATTACAAAGGTTGTGCCGTACTGGTTGCCTATGACAAGCAATCTCCCGATATTGCGCAGGGTGTAGACCGTAGCCCAGATGAAATCCTTAACCAGGGTGCCGGTGACCAGGGTTTGATGTTTGGCTATGCCTGCGATGAAACCCCTGACCTGATGCCTGCCCCAATCTGGTATGCCCACCGCCTGGTCCAGCGCCAAAGTGAATTGCGCAAGGACGGCCGCTTGCCCTGGTTGCGTCCCGATGCCAAATCACAGGTGACTTTCCGTTATGTTAACGGCAAGCCCGCAGAGGTGGATACGGTTGTGCTGTCTACCCAGCATGCCCCTGAAATTTCACAGTCTTCCATTCGTGAGGCGGTGATCGAGGACATTATCAAGCCCAGCTTCCCTGATGGCCTGATTACCCCAAAAACCAAATTCCTGGTTAATCCAACCGGCATTTTCGTGATTGGCGGTCCACAGGGCGACTGCGGCCTTACCGGACGCAAAATCATCGTAGATACCTATGGTGGTGCCTGCCCGCACGGCGGTGGCGCTTTCTCTGGCAAGGATCCTTCAAAGGTAGACCGTTCCGCAGCTTATGCCGCCCGCTACGTTGCCAAGAATATTGTGGCTGCCGGTTTGGCGCGCCAGTGTCAGGTTCAGGTAAGTTACGCCATTGGCGTGGCCGAGCCCATTAACATTACGGTCTATACCGAAGGCACCGGTGTTATTCCTGATGATGAAATCGCCTTGCTGGTGCGTGAGCATTTTGACCTGCGTCCACGTGGTATTGTTCAAATGCTGGACCTGTTGCGACCCATTTACAGTAAAACCGCCGCTTATGGTCACTTTGGCCGTCCCGAGCCCGAGTTTACCTGGGAGGCCACCGACAGGGTCAATGCACTGAAAAACGCCCGTTAAGGGGGGTATGCAAAATGTGTCTTGCCATCTTCGCTGACAAGACACATTTTTGAACTTTAAATAATGCGTTTGGGGTAAACTATTCCGAACATTTCCGAGGGGCGCTGCGACAGATTGCCGGTTGAGCATGGTTCACTTCATGCATCTAACCAGTCCAATCTGCCAGGCTCGGAAGACATTTTTTCATGTAACGGCGCTCATCATTAACCTGCTTTGTAGTTGATGGTGAGACGAGTTCGCATTCATTACCAAAGCAGCATTTATTGGGTTTTTACAATGACTACTGCTGATTATAAAATTGCTGATATTTCCCTGGCTGGCTGGGGACGCCGTGAGTTAAGCATTGCCGAAACAGAAATGCCCGGCCTAATGGCAACCCGTGAAGAGTTTGCCGCTTCACAGCCCCTGAAAGGTGCCCGTATTGCTGGCAGCCTGCACATGACCATCCAGACCGGTGTGCTTATTGAAACACTGGTTGCCTTGGGTGCAGAGGTGCGCTGGGCTTCATGCAATATTTTCTCTACCCAGGATCATGCCGCTGCGGCCATTGCCGAACGTGGCATTCCCGTTTTTGCCGTCAAGGGCGAGTCGCTAGAAGAATACTGGCAATATACCCACCAGATTTTTGAATGGCCAGGCGAGCAGGCCAACATGATTCTGGATGACGGTGGTGATGCCACGACCTTGTTGCACTTGGGTGCCAAGGCAGAAAAAGACATTTCCGTGCTGGCTAATCCCGGCAGCGAAGAAGAGCGAGTGCTGTTTGCCGCGATTAAGGCAAAACTGGCTACCGATGCTACCTGGTACTCTACCCGCCTGGCACAAATCAAGGGCGTTACCGAAGAAACCACCACTGGTGTGCATCGCCTGTACCAGATGTCACAAAAAGGCGAACTGCAGTTCCCCGCCATCAACGTGAACGACTCCGTGACCAAATCCAAATTCGACAACCTGTATGGTTGCCGTGAGTCCCTGGTTGACGGCATCAAGCGCGCCACTGACGTCATGATAGCGGGTAAGGTTGCCGTAGTGGTTGGTTTTGGTGATGTGGGCAAAGGCTGCGCCCAGGCGTTGCAAGCCTTGCGTGCCCAGGTATGGGTTTGTGAAATTGACCCGATCTGCGCTTTGCAGGCTTCCATGGAAGGCTATAAAGTGGTTACCATGGAAGAAGCTGCCGACAAGGCCGATATTTTCGTGACCGCCACCGGCAACTATCATGTGATTGACCGCAGTCATATGGAAAAAATGAAAGACCAGGCCATTCTGTGCAATATCGGTCACTTCGATAATGAAATTGACGTGGCTGCCGTAGAAGACCTGGAATGGGAAGAAATCAAGCCACAGGTTGACCACATCATTTTCCCCGATGGCAAACGCATCATTCTGCTGGCCAAGGGACGCCTGGTTAACCTGGGTTGTGCTACCGGTCATCCGTCTTTCGTGATGTCTGCCTCTTTCACCAACCAGACCATTGCCCAGATCGAGTTGTTCACACGTACCGAGGCCTATAAAAAAGGCCAGGTTTATGTGTTGCCCAAACACCTCGACGAAAAAGTGGCTCGCCTGCACCTGAAAAAACTGGGTGTGCAGTTAACTACCCTGTCACAAAAGCAGGCTGACTACATCGGCGTTTCCGTCGATGGTCCATTCAAGCCCGATCATTACCGTTATTGATCAGGAAAACCATGCAATCCGGTTATCCTGAAATATCCGGATTGCACATGCGTTACTATGGATTTATTGTATGAAAGCTGTCTTTAAGGCAGCTTCCGATCCCATTTTCTGGAGCAGCAAATGTCATTAATTCTTATCTGGGTATTGCAGGCGTTGGCGTTGATGGTGGTTGCCTATATCCTGCCTGGCGTCACGGTTGCCAGCTTTGGCGCGGCATTGATTGCATCAGTCATATTGGGGCTGGTCAATACAGTTATTTATCCTATGCTGGTATTTCTTACCTTTCCCATTACGATTGTTACCCTTGGATTGTTCCTGTTTGTCCTGAATGCATTGCTGTTCTGGCTGGTGGGTTCTCTGTTCAACGGGTTCCAGGTTGATGGTTTCTGGTGGGCGCTGGCCGGGGCATTAGTCTATAGTATTATTTCAGGGATCCTTTTAAATCTTTTGAATTAATATGAGTTCGTTTTCCAAAGAGTCATTCAGCCTGGAATTTTTTCCACCGCGAGATCAGGCAGGGCGTGAGCGTCTGGTAGGTACGGCCAAGCAGTTGCAAATCATCAACCCGAGCTATGTCAGTGTGACTTTCGGGGCCGGAGGCTCAACGCGTGAAGGTACTGCAGAAACCGTGCGTCTTTTTTCCCAAATGGGTTACGAGGCGGCGCCGCATTTGTCATGTATAGGGGCCGACAAGGCCAGTATCTGCCAAATCCTTGATACCTATCGGGATGAAGGCATAAGGCGCCTGGTTGCCTTGCGTGGTGATTTGCCTTCGGGCATGGGTGTGGTAAGCAGCGATTTGCGCCATGCCAGTGATCTGGTGAAGTTGGTGCGCGAGCATTCCGGTGACTGGTTTCATGTCGAAGTGGCTGCCTATCCTGAAATGCATCCGCAGGCGCAGGGGTTTGAGCAGGATATTGAACACTTTGTGCAAAAAGTCAGGGCAGGTGCCGACAGTGCCATCACGCAGTATTTCTTTAATGCCGATGCCTATTTCAGTTTTGTGGATAGCGTGCGGGCCAGGGGCGTGGATATTCCGATTGTGCCGGGGATCATGCCAATTACCAATCACACGCAACTGGTTCGTTTTTCACAAATGTGTGGGGCTGAAATTCCACGCTGGATCCGTTTGCGTCTGGCCGAGTTTGGCGACGACAAACAGGCGATTCGCCAGTTTGGTGCGGAAGTGGTGACCAAGTTGTGCCAGGAGCTTATTGATAATGATGTACCCGGCCTTCATTTCTACACCCTTAACAATGCCGAAGCGACCCTGTCGATCTGGGAAAACCTGACGTATTGATCAAGCGATACCGGTTATGGCCCGGTTGGGTATCGTGATAACCGTCCCAGTCCTGCCCGCCAAGACATTTATTTGGTTGGCGTATGCAGGCCTGAGGGCGTGAGGATATGGTCAAGCGGGATATCATGGGGTTCCGGGAGATAAGGAACGGTAATTTCGCCTTCGTCCCAGGCAATGCCGATTTTGATGAACGCGTGTCCTTTTTCGTGCAGTTTTGCCAGGGTGCGGTCATAATAGCCTTTGCCGTATCCAATCCTGTGCCCGTCGCGGGTAAAGCCCAAGGTTGGCACCAGTATGATATCGGCAGGTAATGATTTTTCACTTAATTGGGGCTCGGGTATATTGAACTTGCCCGGTTGTAATGGCGTTGTTGCCGTCCAGCGGTAAAATTCAAGTGAACTGTCCAGTGCCGTTATGCAGGGCAAACTAATTTCATGGCCCAGTTGATCCAGCTCGGTTAACAGGGGGATCAGGTCGGGTTCTTCTTTGATGGGCCAAAATCCGGCAATCCGGCATGAGGGTTGTGGATGTGTCTGGATAAACTGCCTGAACCAGGTCATGAAGTGTTGCCGTATCTGGTCGCTGTATTGTTTACGGGTTGATGCCGCCAATGCCTGGCGGGAAGCCGTCAGCGACTTGCGTATTTCCTGATTGTTCATGCGTGCTGTTCGGGTTATGTTCATAGGTATCGGTTTTGGGGATCAAAATGACAGGAAGTAATCATTCAAGAAAAACAAGAATAACACGTTGGGGCCTTTTCAAGAAACAGGCGCCCCGTTGGCAGGTGGGCTTGCTTCCCGTGATGTTGTTGTTAACGGCCTGTGCCGAAACCTCGACCTCGGCCGCTGAAAAGAAAATTGAAGGCCGGCTCGCGTCATCGGTGCAATATTATGGCGCGCCGGTACAAGTGCCTGCCACGGCACGCAATGCCGTGATTTCCGCTTACGAGGCCATGCAGGCAAAAAATTGGGCGCAATTGCCCGTGTTTGCCCAGCAGGCCCGTGATGATCATGAGCTGGGCGAGTACCCCATGTTCTGGTACTTGCGCAATCAAATCAGAAGCAGGTCAGCACCTATTCCAGCCAATGAAATTCTGGCTTTTCTTGAGCAAAGCCAGAATCCTTATTTGCATGAGCGCTTGAAAGCCGACTGGATACTCGAGGCAGCACGCACCAAGGACTTTGCCACGGTGCGCAAACTGGGCAATGTGAATTTGAATAGTGCACAAGTGGATTGCGCCATTTTGCATGCCCGGCATATGGGCAATGACCGTGTCAGCGCCAGCCAGGCAATCAGTGCATTCAAGCCTGGCGCCGCTTGCTGGGATATGATGGCGCAGCTGTATGCCGCAAAAGTGCTGCAATGGGATCATATCCAGCCCTTGTTGCGAGATGATATTGAATATGACAACAAGGCAAATGCCCGGCGTTATGCGGCCATGTTGTTCAGCCCCGCGCAAATGAAAGATTACGATGCGCTCATGGCCAATCCCAAAGCCTGGCTGTCGGGTCAAAGCGGTAAGCCACAAAGCCGCCAGCAGGAAGAATTAAGAACCTTGGCATTCAGCCGTTTGGCCAGGCAAGACCGTGAAGGCGGCTATGCGTTTTTGCAGGGTGACGGCAACACGCTGGTTTCAGCTGAGAACCGACAGTGGATCCTTGCCCAGTTTGGCCTGGTTTCCGTATTGAACCTGGAAGACCGCGCGGACCAATGGTACCGCCAGGCTGGTGAAGACTTTCGTTTAAGTGAATACAATCACGCCTGGCGTGTTCGTGCGGCTTTGCGTCAACCGCGCATAGACTGGCCTTGGGTGGTTAAAACCATTGGCATGATGCCGCCAGGGCAACAGCAGGAACCTACCTGGAAATACTGGAAAGCCCGTGCCCAGCAGGCCATGGGTAATACAGGGGCTGCCCGCCAGGGATTTGAGGCAGTTGCCAATGAGGACCATGGTTTTTATGGGCAACTGGCTACCGAGGCATTGGGCCGTAAAATTACCCTGCCACCCCAGCCGCCGGCCAGTAATGCGGCCGAGTTGGCGCATATCAGGCAGAACCGTGGCTTGCAGCGTGCTGTCAGCCTGTTCAATCTGGGCTGGCGACCCGAAGCGGTTGCCGAATGGAATTTTGCCATCAAGGGCCTGAATGACCGTGAACTGATTGCGGCGGCCGAATGGGCCGTGCAGGAGAATGTTTATGACCGGGCCATTAATACCTCTTTGCTCACACAGGGTGATATCAATTTCAGGCAGCGATACCTGGCTCCTTTCGAAGGGAAAGTTGGCCAGCAGGCACGTAATGTGGGGCTCGACCCGGCGTGGGTGTATGGCCTGATCAGGCAGGAATCCCGGTTTGTGCCGGTTGCCCGTTCCCAGGTGGGGGCGGCTGGCCTGATGCAGGTCATGCCCGGTACGGCACGGATGGTGGCTAATAAAATTGGCATGTCTGACTTTTCATTGAGTGATGTGAACGAGTTTGAAACCAATACGGTGTTGGGCACGTCTTACCTGAGCATGGTGAAGAGTGATTTGGGCAACTCCGAGGTATTGGCCACGGCTGGCTATAATGCCGGCCCGAATCGTCCCAAACGCTGGCGCAGCAGTTTATCGGGACCGGTGGAAGGGGCCATTTTTGCCGAAACCATTCCGTTTACCGAAACCCGGCTTTATGTAAAGCATGTCATGTCTAATGCGACTTGGTACGCGACCCTGTTCACCGGGGAGCCGCAATCATTGGTGCAACGGTTGGGCACGGTTACGCCATAGCCATGACTGGAGCAGGTTCAAGTGGGAAGTAAGCAAAGCAATTGTCTGGAAGGCCTGGATGTTTATATTGTGGGTGGTGCGGTACGCGACCGCTTGCTGGGCCTGCCGGAAGGTGACAAGGATTGGGTGGTGGTGGGTGCCGAACCCGAAGACATGACCGCTCGCGGGTTTATTCCCGTGGGCGGTGACTTTCCGGTGTTTTTGCATCCGCAAACCAAAGAAGAATATGCACTGGCCCGTACTGAAAGAAAATCGGGACGTGGTTACCAGGGCTTTACATTTTACACCGGCAAGGATGTCCGCCTTGAAGACGACCTGAAACGGCGCGATCTCACCATCAATGCCATGGCGCAGGACAGGGACGGGAACATCATTGATCCCTTGAACGGGCAGGCGGATTTGCAGGCACGTTTGTTTCGGCATGTGGGTGAGGCCTTCATCGAAGACCCGGTCAGGATTTTGCGGGTGGCCCGTTTTGCCGCTCGATTCAGCCAGTTCAGTCTGGCAGATGAAACCCGTCAATTGTGCCGGGAGATGGTCGACAACGGTGAAGTGGATGCCCTGGTGCCGGAGCGGGTCTGGAAAGAAGTTTCCCGTGGCATGCTGTATGAAAAACCATCCAGAATGTTCAATCTGCTTGCGGATGTCAATGCCTTGCCCCGGGTGATGCCTCAGCTGGTATGGAACCAACGGATTGCCGCTTTGCTGGATGCCGCGCATGGGTGCGGTTTGCCGTTGCCGTCGCGTTTTGCGATTTTATGTCTTGATTCCCCTGATGTGGAAGGCTTGTCCAGGCACCTGCGAGTGCCAAATGATTGCCTTGATTATGCCCGTTTGTTGCAGATTGCCAGGGCTGAAATCGGGGTGCTGGCACAATGGCAGCCTGACAATTGCCTGGAAAGGGCCGACCGAATCGTGGGCATTATCGAGCGCTGTGACGGCATTCGTAAGCCGGAGCGCTTCATGGATCTGGTGATAGCGTGTGCATGTGTGCAAACGGTTTCAGAAGCTGAAGCAGATAAGGGTGGTGTTGGGGTGCTTGCGTCTGTCTGGCGCATGTGTCTTGACCGTGCCCGGGAAACCGATGCCGGTGCCATTGCCCGTGAACATGTCGGCCAGCCCCGTTTGATCAAGGATGCGGTCAGGCAGGCACGGGTTGAATCGGTATATGAATATCTGGTTCAATCCTGAATGGTTTGCTTTTAAAGCATATGGCGACGGTCACCACGGGAGAAGCCCATCAAGGGCTCATCAATGTCAAACCCGATAGCCAAAACCTTGAACAGTTCACCCATTTCGGCTTCGGACAGCAGCTTTTGTACCGGGCCGATTTCTTTTGCGTACCGGATGGCATCTTGTGGGTCCAGGCTTGAGAGCAGTTCCATCAGTCCACAGTTGAGCAGGAAGTTGGCCTGTGAGGTATAGCCCAGGACTTCCAGTCCGCCTTCAAGGGCGGCATCGGCCATGGCCGTGAAATCCACATGGGCGGTAATATCCTGGATGCCCGGATAGACCAGCGGATTGCCGTGGGCATGATGGCGCAAGTGGCACATCAATGTTCCCTGGGCCCGTTGGGGGTGGTAATACTCTTTTTGTGGAAAACCATAATCAATTAAAAAAGCCACGCCTTTGGTCAGCCAGCGTCCCATTTCATGAATCCAGGTCTCGGCCTGCAGGTTTATTTCAGAGGTATAGCCGGCAAAGGCGGGCATGCGGCTGGCCATTTTTTCAGCCAGCAGGGCAGGGGCAGGCTGGTTGGTCAGGATGAAATGGCCGTTGGCGTCCAGGGTTACCCGCTTTTCCGCCAATGTGCCATTGTTTTCCCATTGGAACAGCATAACCGGCATGGCATCCAGCACTTCGTTGGCAATTACGCACCCTTCAAAGCGTTCGGGCAGGTGCTCAAGCCACTGAACTTGTCCCTTGAAACCGGACAGTTTTTCCTGTTGCCTTGCCTTCAGGTCCGGTGAAAGTTCAAGAATAAAATAATTGATATTGGGGTTGTCAAGGGCGAGCAATATGTCATGGGCCAGAATGCCTGAGCCGGCACCGAACTCAAGAATATCCAGCGTACCCGTTGCCTGATGAACCTGCCGGATTTGCCGGGCCAGCGTACGGGCAAACCAGGGGCTTAATTCGGGGGCGGTGGTAAAGTCACCGGCCAGGCCGTGGCTGACAGGCTGGTCACGTTCATTACCCAGTTTGGTATTGCCACTGGTGTAGTAGCCTAGCCCGGGGGCGTACAGGGCCTCGTGCATCCATTGTTGAAAAGAAAGGCTGCCTTGGCTGGCCACGAGCTTTTTCAGGTGGGCGGCGGTGCGGGCGCTGTGCTCAAGGGAAGCGGGGTCTATTTCAGGTAGGCTGTTGTTGGATGCGTGATGGGACATGGTGCTGAAATCAAAAATAATGCGTTGGGATATTGTATATAAAACCAACGTGTAGCGAGGGCAATCGTGGATTGGGCCGCAATAGGGAGTGCACATGCCGGGGTTTTTGATCAATATCAACATAAACTTTTTAAAACAACGTTACATTCATATACTTTAATGTCTATAATAATAACGATTATCATTTACCATTCTGGATATTTCACATGAATACTCGTACTTTCAAGAAGATTTCATTAAGTGTCATGGCGGCCTTTGCATTGGCGGCCGTCAGTGTGCCTTTGTCTGCGCCGGTGCAGGCCAATACCAAAGCGCAGGCAAGCGCCGGGCAAAAAACCGTGGCCAGTGATGTCCTTAAAACCTACGCTGCCCAGGCACATCAGTTTTATGCAGACAGCGTCCGGGATCTTGAAAAACTGCAAACGGCCATTAATGCATTTGTTGAAAATCCAACCGCGGACACGCTGGATGCCGCCAAGAAAGCCTGGTTGCAGGCACGTGAAAGCTACGGCCTGACCGAGGTTTTCCGCCTGTCCGAAGGGCCGATTGATGCCGAAGACGGCTGGGTTGCCGATGCTTATGGTGCACTTGAGGGCCAGATCAATGCATGGCCGCTTGACGAGCACATGATTGATTACACCCTGGATGCCGATAACAACCGCACCAGCGGCAACATCATAGATACTGTTGGAAAATTCACGCCGGGTGGCGAAAATGCCAAAGCGGTTGATGTTACTGAAATTACCGTTGAAGCCCTTAATGCGCTGAACGAAAATGGCGGCGAGGCCAACGTGGCATCGGGTTACCATGCCATTGAGTTCCTGCTTTGGGGCCAAGACCAGGATTACAACAATTTCATTGAAGACAAGGTTAGCAATGGCGCCAAAACGGCCGGGCAGCGTCCTTTAAGCGACTTTACCACAGATCCGTTTGCCAAGCGCCGCCTGGCTTACCTGCAAGCCGCCACCAACAAGCTGCTGGCTGATGTCAGTACCGTGGCCGGAGCATGGGACACCAAGCTGGATGGCAATAAAGGCCTGTATCGTGCCGCGCTCCTGTCTGAGTTAACGGGTGAAAATGCCGCTAAAAACATTCCCGCCGAAACTGCACTGCGCCAGATATTGGCGGGCATGGGGGTATTCATCAAGTCGGAGCTGGCCAATGAACGTATTGCCGTGGCTGTGTTAACGCCTAGCGAAGAAGACGAGCATTCCTGCTTTTCCGATAATACGCACCGTGATATCGTGCGTAATTATGAGGGTTTTAAAGACGTCCTGTTAGGCAATATTCATGGGAAGAAAGCCGGCCCGACTCCTTATGATGCCCTGGATGACAAGGAAAAGGCCGAGGTTGATGCCCTGATGGCGAAAATCGAGGAGCGTCTTGAAAAAATGGATGCCCTGGCAAAATCAACCATGCACTTTGATTACCAGATCATGCCCGAGCATAAAGGGGAAGCAAAAAATATTGTTTCCATGAAAAATGACATGCGCAGGCTGGGTGACCTGATGATTCCCGTGGCGGCCGCTTTTAATATCAAACTAAGTGAGTCAGACGTTACTGATGCTGAAGAAACCCAGCTCTAGGGCATTTGTATAAAAGGAAAAAAGTGTTTAGTCCGGCCGTTTTGAAAACAGGGTTGACATTGTTAATGGTTTTGCCCGCCGCAGGCAATATTCATGCAGGGCAGCTTGTCAAAGCGGCCACACAAACGCAGCCGGAGCAAACTTCCTTGCCAGCCGGGGCAGAGGATTTGCTGGTAACCGGCCGATCCTTTTTTTCGGTTCCCTGGGTGGCGGCTCCCAGCGCTACCACTGCCCGGGATGGTTTGGGGCCTTTATTCAACAGCAATACCTGTGCCAGCTGCCATCAGGTAAAAAATACGGGTAGCCTGCTGAATGCAAACGGCCATCTTTCCCGTGCCCTGGTGGTGAAGCTTGCCCAGCCTCAGGCGCATGCGGGTCGTGACAAAACCGTCATTACCGTACCTGATCCTGTTTATGGATATCAAATTGCCATTAACGGGATCAGTGGCGTGTTGTTCGAGGCCCATCCGGGGCTGACCGGTCATGTAAAGCAGGTTACGTTTCCTGATGGCAGCGTGGTTGAGCTGAAATGGCATACCCCATTTCTTGAGCAACTTAATTACGGGCCGTTAAACGCCAAGACCACGCTAAGTTTGCGCCTGGCACCCATGCTTAACGGAACCGGCCTGATAGAGCAGATTCCTGAACAGGAGATCCTGGCCTGGGCCGACCCTGAGGACCAGGATAATAATGGTATTTCAGGCCGGCCGAATTGGGTTTATGATCCCTTGCACAAGATTTTTATGCTTGGGCGGTTTGGTTACAAGGCCAGCCAGTCCAGCGTCATGATGCAAACGGCAGATGCTGCGGCCCATGACATGGGGTTAAGTAATCCTTATTTTCCGCAAGAATTATGTACGCCTTCTCAGGCCGCCTGTTTGCAGGCACCGGCTGGCAGACCGTCCGCAAGGGGTGAAACCCTGGATTTGCCCATGAGCCGGCTTGAGGCCATCAGTTTTTACGTTAACCATCTTAACGGTTCGGCCAGGCAAGACAGCGATGTTTTGCCCCAGGCCGTGACGGCCGGTAAAAAACTGTTCAATGCAATTGGCTGTGCCCAGTGTCACCGTCCCGCTTTCAAAACCGTCAAGGGAAGCGGCATTTTCCCTTACAGCGATTTTCTGCTGCATGACATGGGGCCGGAACTGGCCGACGGCCGGCCCGAATTCGAGGCTGGCATCAACGAATGGAAAACCGCGCCTTTATGGGGTGGTGCCACAAAGAAACGCAAGGGCTGGCGTTACTTGCATGACGGGCGTGCTGCCAGCCATCTTGAGGCCATTTTGTGGCATGGGGGCGAAGCCGGTGCGGCGCGCCAGGCGTTCATGCAGCTAAGCGCTTCCCAGCGCGAACAACTTATTCAATTTCTGGAATCTTTATGAAACAAGTCCTTGCCCTGATCGCCTTGTTGTATGCAAGCGTTGTGTATGCCGCTCCCGATCTGTCGGGGCCGGTGGCATCGGTGTATGACAAGGTTATTGTACAGAATGCCAACGATAGTGTTGATGCTTGCAATAATTTTAAACTTGAACTTGAAAAGACCTCGGCCGGTTCAGGCAATGAAATGCTTGATGCCGCGTTCAGGCAACTGGTGCTTGGCTGGAAGAAAGTTGAGGTCACCTATATTGCCGGCGATCTTGATGCCGATTACCTGGACACGCCGCGTTATATTGATGTTTTTCATAACAGTAATGAAGATTTAAGCGCCATCATGCAGCGCCAGCTGGCTTCCGGCAGCCCGGCCAACAAAGCACTGTTCAAGAACTCGTTTAAAACAGTCAATGCTCTTGAAGCACTGCTTTACGCCGATGCCGTTTTGTCTGCCCGCGACCTGGCATTTGCGGCTGTCATGGCAGACAGTATTTGCGGGCATCTACAGGAAATCGCCACCGTTTATGCGCAAAACCGCAAGGCTTTGCTGGCTGAGCCGGAAAAGGCATTGGCATTGTATATCCATGCCTTGTCAAACAGTGTTTTTGCTGTCAAAGAGTGGCGGATTGGTGATCCGGCCGGCTTAAGCCGGAAGTATAAAGACCGGCCCAATGCCGGGCGTAGCGAATATGCCTTAAGCGGTTATAGCCTGGATGCCATCAAGGCGATTTTCCAGGTTCATCAGGCGATGATGGGCGAGCAGGCTTATGCTAACCTGTCTGATGTCATCAAGGCGTATCAGGCCAGTGAACTGGCCGGGCAAATTACACAAACCCTGGAGCAGGGCAGTACACGGCTTGCTTCGTTAAATAGCAAAGACTTTGCTTTTGAGCCCGGGCAGAGCCGTCTTTTGTATGATAACGCTACGCAGTTATACAACCATTATTATGTCAGTCTGCTCAGTGCCTTGCCCATTGTGGGCAAAATCCTGGAAGCGGACGGAGACTGATCATGCCCTGGGATTATGTGGCTGAATCAGGGCAGCGCCTGTTCTGGCTTTACCTGCTTTCTTCCGCCCTTATCGCCTTGTTGTTTACCGGTTTGAGGGCAGTCCGGCAACAGGGGTTTTCAATCAGGCAATACTGGCTGCACCCCAGTGCATTGCTGGATTACCGTTATTTCTTTGTGAGCTGGTTCATCAAGGTATTCATGCTGGCGCCGTTGCTGGTGTCGGCCAAAAGCGTTGCCCTGTGGACATTCCAGCTGGTTTCTGCCTGGGTACCGCGGCTTGAATGGAACCCGTCTTACGAAACACTGGCTTTTTTATATACCGCCAGCCTTTTTGTGGCGAGTGATTTTACCCGTTACTGGCTGCATCGCTGGCTGCATACCAATAAATGGCTGTGGCAATTTCATAAAGTGCATCATAGTGCGCCGGTGCTGAATCCGCTGACTTTTTACCGGGTTCATCCGGTAGAAAATTTTTTGTTTGGCCTGCGTTATGCGCTTAGTGCGGGCGTGGTGACCGGCTTGTTCATGGTCCTGTTCGGGCCCCGTTTGAGTCTTGTAACCCTCATGGGTGCCAATGCGTTCATTTTTGTGTTTTCCCTGCTGGGCAGCAATTTGCGGCATTCGCATGTGTTTCTGGGGTATCCGGCCTGGCTGGAGCGTTGGTTCATTTCCCCGGCCCAGCATCAGGTGCATCATTACAGCCGCTATGCCCGTTTCAATTATGGTGGTTATCTGGGTGTCTGGGACTGGATATTCGGTTCCCTGATGCCTTCCGGCAAGGCGGAGCGTGCTGGGCAGTTTGGGTTTCAGGCGCAACAAATGAATGCGTACTGCACGATACCGCAGCTGTTATATGCGCCTTTTGTTTCATGTTACCGTTTACTTGGGTACTATTATGCAAAAAAGAAAACAGTTATTAACAGCGAGTCTAGCCGCAGGCTTGGTGGCCTGTCTCGTGTGGAGCGGGCAGAATCCGGTTCAGGCCCGGTCACCGTCCCAGACGGAAGGACATAAGCCCGAAGAAGAAAAAATTGCGCTGGGCCGCATGCTGTTTTTTGACGTAAGTCTGTCCAAAAACCGTACCCAAAGCTGTGCCACTTGTCACGATCCGGGACGGGCTTTTACCGATGGTCGCAGCAATGCCGGCAAGGGCATGGTGTCATTGGGTGATGATGGTATTTCTTATGGCAATCGCAACACGCCCACTGCCATGTATGCCAAATTTTCGCCCGATTTTCATTTCAATCAGAAAACCGGGCAATATGTGGGCGGGCAGTTTCTGGACGGGCGGGCAAAAGACCTGGCTGAACAATCGGGCCAACCACCCTTGAACCTGGTGGAAATGAATATGCCAAGTGTGGGTAGCATTATTGAACGCCTTAAACAGAATGAGCATTATCACAAAACGTTCCGTGCGCTGTATGGCGATGCCGTCTGGAACAGTGATGAAACGGCCTACGAGGCCATGATGCAGTCTTTGGCCGCCTTTGAACGCACCGGGCAGTTCGCGCCGTTCAATTCAAAATACGATAAATACCTGCGCGGAGAATATGAATTGACGGTACTGGAAGACCTGGGCCGGACCCTGTTTTTTTCAAACCAGAACGTGAACTGTTCGGTTTGCCACAAGCTGCATGCCGAAGATGCGCCCAAAGAAACCTTCACCAATTATGAATACCATAATATCGGTGTGCCACGCAATGAAGACGTGGTGGCGCTGAACCAACTGGCCCGGGAATTTGCCGATCATGGCCTGCTGGAAAATCCGCAGGTTGATGACCCTGCCCAGAAGGGTAAATTCAAGGTGCCAACTTTGCGCAATATAGCGGTCACCGGGCCTTATATGCATAACGGCGTATTCAAAGACCTGCGCACAGTCGTGCTTTTTTATGACAAGTACAATAACCCAAAAAGCCAGATCAACCCGGAAACCGGCCAACCCTGGGGCGAGGCTGAAGTGCCCGAAACGGTCAACCTAGCAGATTTAAGGGCCAATGCGCTGACTGACCGCAAAGTAGATGCCCTAGTGGCGTTTATGGAATTGCTGACCGACGAGGAATACGAGCATTTATTGGAAAAAAAGCCGGCAGCGGATAAATAGGCACGGAGGATGACGGGCGGCTTTGTACGGCAAAGAAGAAATAGCCGCCCGGTAAACAATAGCCGTTGTTAAAAACACGTTTTGCCGGAACGCATACGCTTAAAGCGTGCGGGCAATAATCTCTTTCATGATCTCATCGCTGCCACCGTAAATGCGGCCGATACGCGCATCAATCCAGGCATTGCCAATGCCATATTCCGACATATAACCGTAGCCCCCATGCATTTGCAGGAACATGTCCAGCAGTTGTCCCTGCATTTGCGTGGCATTCAATTTGGCCATGGCAGCCTGGGCGGGTGAGAGGGCTTTTTCCAGATGCAATTGAATGCAATGATCAACAAAAACCCGCAGCATGGTGCTTTGCGCCTTGGCTTCGGCCAGTTTGAAACGGGTGTTCTGGTAATCGAAAACGGTTTGCCCGAAGGTTTTGCGGTCCCGGGTATAGGCAATGGTTTTTTCCAGGAAGGCTTCGATAGAGGCTGCGGCCCGCACCGCAATCACCAGGCGTTCTTGCGCCAGTTCGTGCATGAGGTAGCTGAAGCCGGCATTTTCTTCGCCAAGGCGGTTGGCAACGGGCACTTTGACATTGTCAAAGAACAGTTCAGAGGTGTCCTGGGCATGCAGGCCGATTTTTTCCAGCTTCCTGCCTTTGCTGAAACCTGGGGTATTGGCTTCTACGCAAATAAGTGAAATGCCTTTGGCGCCCAGGTCCGGATCGGTCTTGCAAACCACAATTACCAGGTCGGCGTTCTGGCCGTTGGTAATAAAGGTTTTCTGGCCATTGATAATGTAGTGCTCACCGTCACGTTTTGCCGTGGTCCTGACCGCTTTCAGGTCGCTGCCGGTGCCGGGTTCAGTCATGGCAATGGCGCCAATCACTTCTCCGCTGGCCATTGCAGGCAGCCAGCGGTCTTTTTGTTCTGTCGTGCCGTAGCGGAATATATAGGGGGCGACAATATCCGAATGCAGGTTAAAGCCCAGGCCGCTGGCATTGACCTTACCCAGTTCTTCTATAAGCACGGCGGAATGGCCAAAGTCGCCACCACCGCCATAAGGCTCGGGCAACATGCAGTTAAGCAGGCCTTCTTTGCCGGCCTTGGTCCATACCGATTTGGGTACAACACCGTCTTTTTCCCACTGGGCATGGAATGGGGTGACTTCTTTTTCCACAAATCGTTGTACCTGAGTGCGGAAGTGTTCATGGTCATCTCTGAATACGGTTCTCATTGCTTTGTCTCTCTTGATGGTTTTTGGATAGTAAAAAACGGCTTTTCGCCTAATTTGCATAATTCGGGTTGCCCAAGGATGACTCAATGGTGCGTACCAAGGTGATTAACCGTGGTGCGATATCGTCATCAATCCGTTTGCTTTCCGGGCTGTAAACCGGTACTGAAGCGGCAAACATCCAGTACTCGTTGTCGATGGGCTTTTTAAGGGGAACGGCAATCGCGTCAATTTCGCGGTTGAAATCACGATGTCCACGACAGAAACCCAGTTGTTCAAGGTCTTTTTTGGCATCGGCCAGCCGTTCTTCAAACCAGGCCCGTTGCCCTGGGTATTTTCTTTCTAAATCTTCCATGTATTCCTGCTGGAATTGCACCGGGATAGAACTGATATATGCCCTGCCTGTAGAGGTTTTGGAAATGGACATGCGAACCCCGGCTTCGGGGCGGTAAATTTTGCTGTTCTTGCCTTGGGCAATTTCGATGTAGCACATTTTGTCGCGGGTAGCCATGACTAGTTGCACCTGGCCCGAGATGTAATCGGCCAGTTCCTGCATCAGGGGGCGCGCCAGCTGGCGGATGGTCATGCGTTGCAATACGGGGGCTGACAGGTTCAGCAGGCCGACACCAGGCACATATTTGGACAGGCGCTCGGAGTAGCGGATGAGTTCGAATTCGCACAGGGTTTCTAGCAGGCGGAACAGGGTGGGTTTGGGCAGGCCGGTTTTTTCGGCAATGTCCTTGGCGCTAAGTTCATATTGCACAGGAGAAAAACAATTCAGGATCGTGATACCCCGCGCCAGGGCGCTGACCAGTTTGCTTTCATCGGGTTTGATTGGTGTAGACATTATTTTCCTTTTTTTTGAGACGGATTTATTTCCTCTTTTAATAAATTATGATACATTGATATCAAAATATCAATTAAATATTAAAAATAATGAAACTAATGTTTCATTTAATTGGAGATAATTCATGCAAGAAGCCGTTATCGTCGACGCAATCCGAAGCCCGATGGGTCGTTCCAAATCGGGAGGCGCCTTTACCAACATGCATCCGACCGATTTGCTGGCACAGGTGCTCAAAGGACTTGTTGAACGCAATAAGCTTGATCCAGGCCTGGTAGATGACGTCATTACCGGCTGCGTCGGGCAGGTGGGTGAGCAATCGGCAACGCCGGGCCGGGTTGCCTGGCTGGCTGCAGGGTTCCCCGAGCATGTGCCTTCTACCACCATTGACCGTAAATGTGGCTCCAGCCAGCAGGCCGTGCATTTTGCCGCACAGGGCATCATGTCGGGAGCGTACGATATCGTGATTGCCTGCGGTATCGAATCCATGAGCCGGGTCCCCATGGGCATTGCCAAACTTGACCATAATCCTTATGGCGAAGGTTTTCTGGAGCGTTATGCACCTGGCCCCGTTTCACAAGGCATTTCGGCAGAACTGGTGGCTTCCAAGTGGGACATTTCCCGAAAAGAACTGGATGAATATAGTGCGCGTTCACACGAGCGTGCGCATCATGCACGTGAAGAAGGTCTGTTTGACCGCGAGATTTTTCCTGTCCAAACGCCAAACGGTATCGTTAATAAAGATGAAACCATCCGCCCAGGCACAAAGGCCGAAAAACTGGCTGAATTGAAGCCTTCTTTTTTGAATCCGGATATGGAAACCCGCTTTCCGCATATCGAATGGCAGGTAACGGCAGGCAATTCTTCCCAGATCAGTGACGGTGCCTCTGCGATGCTCATCATGAGCCGGGCTATGGCAGACAAGCTGGGCCTGAAGCCCCGTGCTCGTTTTGTGGCTTTTGACGTGCGGGGTGATGATCCGGTGCTGATGTTAACGGCGCCTATTAGCTCAAGCCGCAAAGCCATTGAAAAGAGTGGCCTGACAACCGAAGAGATTGACCATTTTGAAGTCAATGAGGCTTTTGCCTGCGTGCCACTGGCCTGGCAGCGCGAACTCAAGGTGGATGACGGTCGCCTGAATCCGCGGGGTGGGGCAATCGCCCTGGGCCATCCATTGGGGGCATCGGGCATCCGCCTGATGACAACCATGTTGCATGCACTGGAGGACAATCAACAGCGCTACGGCCTGCAAACCATGTGTGAGGCCGGTGGTATGGCAAATACCACTATTATTGAAAGATTGAACTAATTATTATAAGGTAGGAGATACATTATGCAGTTGCAGGAAAATATGTCGGCACTTGTGACGGGTGGCGCATCGGGGCTGGGTTTGGCTACGGTTGAAAAATTGTTGGCCAAAGGGATGGATGTGGTCATTGTCGATTTGAATGACAAGGGCCAGGAAGTGGCTAATCAATTGGGTGGCAAAGCGCATTTTGTCAAGGCGGATGTCTGCGATCCGGTACAGATGAAGGTGGCGGTGGACAAGGCGGTTTCGCTGGCACCGTTGCGTGCCTTGGTTAATTGTGCCGGTTATGGTGGCCCTATCCGCTTGGTGGAAAAAGACGGGGAGCCCGGTTCACTGGAAAAATTCGAGGCCATTATCCGGGTCAATGTGATTGGCACTTTCAATTCATTAAGGCTGGCCACTGCGGCCATGGCCAAAAACGAACCGATTGACAATGAGCGGGGCGCTTGCGTCCTGACGGCCTCAGTGGCGGCTTATGAGGGCCAGATTGGCCAGATCGCTTATTCGGCAGGCAAGGCCGGTATCGTGGGCATGACGCTGGTTGCCGCCCGTGACCTGGCACAGCGCCAGATTCGGGTCAACACCATTGCACCAGGCCTGTTTGATACGCCCCTGTTGGCAAGGCTGCCAGAGCATGTCAAATCTGCTTTGGGCGCTTCGGTACCGCACCCGGCCCGCCTGGGTTATCCAGCTGAATTTGCCTCGCTGGCGCAGCAAATGCTGGAAAATGCCATGTTGAATGGCGAAACCATCCGGCTTGACGGAGCCATCAGGATGGCACCACGCTAGTTGAGTCGTAACCAAGCAGTAATTGGAACCCGTGCCGGATATAAAAAACAGCAACTGGCCGGCGTTCCTCAACAATCGCAGTAGATTCTGAATTGACAGGAGACAGAAATGAAGAAATTTACAAGACGTACCGCTTTATCCATGATGTGTGCTTCCGTGTTGGGGTTAAGCGGCTTGTTGGCCGAACCGGCACAGGCGGCAAGTGGCAATTATCCTAATCAATCCATTCGTGTGGTGGTGCCCTATCCGCCTGGTGGTGGCACCGACACCATTGCCCGCATGATTACCGGTGAACTTGCCAAAGAACTGGGCGCCACAGTTTGGGTTGAAAACAAGCCGGGTGCCAGTGGCACGATTGGCAACCAGTTAGTGGCCAAGGCCGCCCCTGACGGTTACACCGTATTGCTGGGTATCACGGCATTGGTTCAGGCACCATGGCTTTACAAGGGCCTGCCTTATGATGTGGAAAAAGAACTGGCACCGGTGTCACAGGTAGCGCTGTCATCAGATGTGTTTGTGGTCAAGCATGATTTGCCGGTCAATACCATGGAAGAGTTTATTGCCCATGTGAAACAGAATCCGGGTAAATATTCCTATGGCTCATACGGAAACGGCACCTCATCTCATTTGCATGGTGAACAGTTCAAGCTGGTTAACGGGCTAGATCTCATGCATGTACCCTATCGTGGCTCGGGCCCCGAGGTGACCGCCATGCTGGGGGGCGAGCTGACCGCTGCCTTTATTGATATTACGGCAATCAGTCCGCACCTTAAGTCTGATAAATTCAAGATTCTGGGGGTGACTGGTGCCAAGCGCCTGACTTCCTTGCCTGATACAAGAACGTTCAAGGAAATGGGCCTGAATGGTTTCAATTCCAATGGCTGGTTTGGATTTTTTGTCCCACGCGGTACGCCGGAGCCTGTTGTCGCGTTGTTAAGCGAGAAAATCCAGAAAGTAATGCGTATGCCAAAAATTCATGACCGTTTGGTCGATATGGGACTAAGGCCGGTTGGCAATACGCCCGAGGAATATGAGGCAATTGTCAAAGCCGACCTGGAGAGCTACGGCAAGATTGTCAGGGAAACGGGGTTACGCCTGGATTAAACCGGTAACCGCAAAGACATATTGAATCAGGAGGAGATAATAAAAGTGAAGCAGGCTAAAAATAAATTCTGGCCCAAGGGTGTACCGCTTTCTTGCATGGTACCGCAGGTGACGTTGCCCCATTTTCTGGAGGCCGCTGCCTTGCGGTACCCTGAAAAAACGGCGATTGTGTATTGCGGTGAAAATATCAGCTATGCAAGGCTGAAACAATATGTCGATGCGATGTCCGGCTATATGCAAAAGCAAATGCACATAGCCAAAGGCGACCGTGTTTTATTAATGAGCCAGAACTGTCCGCAGTTTGTGATTGTGTATTACGCGGTACTGCAACTGGGTGGGGTGATCGTACCGGTAAACGCCATGTGCACCACCCCGGAAATCCAGTACTACATGGAGGATAGTGGTGCACGCTGTGCATTTGTAGCCCAAGAGTTGTTACCGCAAATCCTGCCCTGCATGGCGCAAAATCGGCCAGATGGCTTGCGCCATGTCATGGTGCATGCTTATGGCGATTTTGTTGCCGACTTGAATAATCCGGACTTGCCAGATCTGGTCAAGCAGGCAAAAGCATGGGAACCTGCACCGGGACTGGTTGATTTTGCGGCGGCTGTGGCCGCTGCCTTGCCTTTGAGTCCAGTACAGGTTGATCCTGACGACTTCTGCGTCCTGCCCTATACCTCGGGCACCACCGGTCATCCGAAGGGTTGCATTCATACGCATGCAACCTTGCTGGCTTCACTCAATAGTTCAGCCATATGGCGCAGCCTGCATGCCGAATCGGTTTTTCTGGCGGTGGCACCCATGTTTCATATGCTGGGCATGCAAAATGGCATGAATTTGCCCATCATGCTGGGGGCAACCGTGGTCATGATGCCGCGATGGCATGCCGGGCAGGCCCTGGCCCTGATTGAAAAGCACCGGGTGTCGGTCTGGACGGCACCACCCGCGATGGTGCTGGATTGTTTCTCGCAACCTGATGTATTGCAACGTGACTTGTCCAGCCTGGCTTTGCTGGGTGGTGGCGGTGCGGCCATGCCCGAGGCGGTGGCAACCATGCTCAAGGAACGTTTTGACATTGTTTATAACGAAGGTTATGGCATGACCGAGACGGCCTCATTCCTGCATTGCAATCCGGTGGCTCACGCCAAACGCCAGTGTCTGGGTATCCCCACCCAGGATGTGGATTCGCGGATTGTCGATCCGGGTACATTGCAGGAATTGCCGCAGGGAGAAGTGGGCGAACTGGTTACCAGTGGCAAGCAGGTCATGAAGGGTTACTGGAATAATGAGCAGGCCAACGAAGAGTCCTTTATTGAACTGGATGGCAAGCGGTTTTTCAGGACGGGTGACCTGGCGCGTATTGATGAAGATGGCTATTTCTTCATGAGCGACCGTTTGAAGCGCATGATTAACGTTTCCGGTTACAAGGTTTGGCCCAGCGAGGTTGAAAATGCCATGTACCAGCATCCGGCCATCCATGAGGTGTGCATTGTTGGTATTCAGGATGAGCGTAAGGGGGAAGTGGTCAAGGCCTTGGTGGTGCTTAAGCCCGGTTATGAAGGCAGGGTTTCTGGCCAGGAGATCATTGACTGGGCACGGGAAATCATGGCGGTTTACAAGGCACCCAGGTTGGTGCAGTTTGTGGATGGTTTGCCCAAGTCTAATACCGGCAAGATCATGTGGCGCAAGCTGCAGGAAGAACAAAACGAACCGCAGGCTTCTGGTTCTGCTTGCTAACGGAAAATGCTAGCGTTGCCAGCAATAAAAAAGGGAATCGTTAAAAACGATTCCCTTTGAATTTAAGCTTAACTAAATAGCTTGATTATGCCCAAGTGCGAGCAGTGGTTTTTTTCTTGCTATGTGAAAAAGCTTCTTTGTCACCTTTTCCAGACGGACGGTCGCTACGGGAAGCGGGGCGTGCCGATCTTGCGGGACGATCACCGAATGAGGGACGGTCGCCATAAGAAGGACGGTCACCAGAAGCTGCACGGGCAGGACGATCGCCATAAGATGGGCGATCACCGGAAGCTGCACGAGCAGGACGATCACCGTAAGAAGGACGATCTGCACGGGCTGGACGATCACCATAAGAAGGACGATCTGCACGGGCTGGACGATCACCATAAGAAGGACGATCTGCACGGGCTGGGCGGTCACCGTAAGAAGGACGGTCACCGGAAGCTGCGCGGGCAGGACGATCAGCAAATTCGCTACGTGGCTTGTCAAAAGAACCTTCCGGTTTGCCTTTTCTCATGGAAAAACCTGAGCGGGCAAATTCCTTGCCTTTGCTGAATTTTCGATCACCGCCGCCGCCTTTGCCACTTTTGCGTCCGCGTGAGCTTTCGGCGGTTTTGGTGGGCTCAAGGCCTTCAATCGTATCGGCATTCAGGGTTTGGCCAATGAAATGTTCAATACGGCGGATTTTGTGTTTTTCGCTGTGGGTAGCCAGCGTGAAGGCCAGACCGTTTCTTCCGGCACGACCAGTACGGCCGATGCGGTGAACATAGTCTTCGGCCTGCATTGGCAGGTCATAGTTGATGGCGTGGCTGATGCCTTGCACGTCAATACCGCGGGCGGCAACATCGGTGGCCACCAGAACACGCAGGCGACCGCGCTGAAGCTGGGTCAGGGTGCGGGTACGCTGGCGCTGGTTCATGTCACCATGCAGGGCGGATGCCGAGAAACCTTCTTCGTCAAGGCGGTCAGCCAGGGCGTCGGCACCACGCTTGGTTGCGGTGAAAACAATCGCCTGTTCAACAGAGGCGTCACGCAGCAGGTGATCAAGCAGGCGCATTTTGTGTGCCGCGTCATCTGCGTACAACAGTGTTTGCGTGATGTTGGTGTGTTTTTGTTTCTGGTTTGAAATGTCAATGCGTTTGGGTTCATTCAGCATTTCTGCGGCCAGGCGGGCAACAGAACCTTCGAATGTTGCAGAGAACATCAGGGTTTGGCGGCTGGCCGGTGTTTTGGCCACAATGCTTTCAATATCTTCAATGAAGCCCATGTCCAGCATGCGGTCGGCTTCGTCCAGAATGAGGGTGTGAACCTGTGACAGGTTGACGCGTTTTGCATTCAGGTGGTCGATTAAGCGGCCTGGAGTGGCAACCAGCACGTCTACGCGACGCGATAGCATTTTGATTTGGGCGCCATAGGGCATGCCGCCAACCACGGTGGCAATACGCAAGTCTTGAATACCTTGGCCATAGGTTTTGGTGGCTTCAGCAACTTGCTGGGCCAATTCACGGGTTGGGGTCAGTACCAAAACCTGTACACCTGCACCTTTGTTGGCAGGCATGTTTGCGATGCGATTCAGGGAGGGTAGCATGAAGGCGGCTGTTTTGCCGCTGCCGGTTTGGGCAGAAACAATCAGGTCATGCCCTTCGAGTGCCTGAGGAATAGAGGCGGACTGCACGGAAGTCGGTTCGGTATAACCGGATTTTTGCAGTGCAGACAGAAGAATGGGCGATAAACCAAGAGTGTCGAATGACATAAGTGTCCTTAAAGTGTTAAGTAACAAGCCTGGGGATGTGTCTGTATTGCGCAGAAACATCAAATACCACAGGCATGGACGAACACGATAGGACGCGATTCATGCGAAGTATGAATGTGTGAGCAAACAGAAAACGAAAGGGGTAAGGCCAGACGAGTTGTTGATCGGAGCATCGTGCCGACCGGATCAACCAATGGATGTATTTAAACAGCGCAGGTCAGGAGGTAGGAGCGATGATGGTTGGCATGAGGGCTGAATTAGCCGTAAGACTGCTGAATAAAATGCCAATCAATTTGCAGTAAGAACCGTATCATAGAGGGTTTTTACTAACTTGTAAAGATGAAAAGGCGTTAAATCAGATATTTAAGTCAAGTTGTTGTATTTGTTTTGTATCTGTTTGTTTCAGTGACCAGTTGATGGTGGTTAATCCATTGGCTAAAAGCCATTCATTGCAGGCCTGGAAATGCCCATTGCCAAGAAAAGGCTCGGGTGGACGGCTGGCCGATAAAGGAGAAGGGTGGTTGCTTTTCAGGATAAGGTGGTTGCCTTTGCCTGCCATGATCAGGGGGATTTTGCTTTGGGCGTGGGCACCCCATAACAGGAAGACACAATGAGGCTGGTTGGCAAGATGGTGGATGACAGCGTCGGTAATGCTGTGCCAGCCTAGCCTGGCATGGGAGGCCGGCTGGCCGTTTTCAACGGTAAGCACGGTATTCAGCAGCATGACGCCCTGACTAACCCAGGCATTCAGGTCATTTCGTTCAAGCTTGATGTTATTGTATTCACTGGCAAGTTCCTTGAATATATTGCGCAGGCTGGGCGGTGTCCTGATGTTGTCGGGTACGGAAAAAGCCAGTCCTTGTGCCTGGCCGGGGCCATGGTAGGGATCCTGGCCCAGAATGACTACCTTGATGTCGTCCGGTCCCAGCTGCTCGAAGATTTTGAACGGCGCTGCAGGATAGATAATGGCACCTGCCTGCAGCCGTTTGTCCAGGAAACGGTTAATGTTGTCCAGTACCGGTTTAATGGCAGGTTGGCTGAACAGGCTTTGCCAGTGCGGGTGGCAGCGCTTGAGCTGGTCGAAAAGTGAGCCATTGAAGCAATTTGATGCAGTCATTTAGATTTTTGTCAGTGCAAGCGCCAGGGCCTGGTGATAGGCCGGTTTCAGTCGGTTCATTTCAGCCAGGTGCTTATGCCATTCGCCTGGCGCTTCGTTATCGGTAAAGCGTGGGTTGCCCCAGGTAGAACCGGGGAAGTGCCGGTCTTGCCTGAAACGGGGAATGATATGCCAGTGCAGGTGCGGCACCATATTACCGAACTGGGCCAGATTGATCTTGTCCGGGCTGAGCAGGTGTCGCTGAATCGATTCCACGCAAAATACATAGCGCATGAAGGCTATTTGATCTGCCGCGGGCAGGTCGGTCATTTCCTTGACGTGCTGTTGCCATATGATGCGGGTATAGCAGGGGTAGTCCGGTTCATTGGCATTGATGACGCGAACCTGCTCATTTTGCCAAATGAGCGATTCATTGCTGGCCCTGCACAAGACGCATGAGTCAGTCATTGACTTATTCCCTGATGAAATCGGCCAGGGCCAGGCCCGGGTCGGGTTCACGCATGAAGGCTTCACCAATCAGAAATCCATACACATGATGGTCTTTCATTTTTTGTATGTCTTCATGTGAGTGAATGCCGCTTTCGGTAATTACGGTGCGGTTTTCAGGAATAAAGGGCAACAGGTCCAGGGTGTTCTGCAACGAGGTTTCAAACGTACGCAGGTTACGGTTGTTGATGCCGATCAGATTGGTTTTAAGCTCCAGGGCGATGTCCAGTTCAGCACGGTCATGGACCTCGACCAGGACATCCATGCCTAGTTCAAATGCCAGTTTTTCAAATTCCTTGAGCTGTTCTTTGGACAGTGCCGACACGATCAGCAAAATACAGTCGGCTCCCATGGCGCGGGCATTGATGATCTGGTAAGGATCAATCATGAAATCCTTGCGCAACACGGGTAGCGGACAAGCAGCCCGGGCCTGGCGCAGGTAGTCGTTTGAGCCTTGGAAAAACTGGACATCGGTTAATACGGACAGGCAGGCCGCACCATTGGCGGCATAACTGCGGGCGATCTCGGGCGGATTGAAGTTTTCCCGGATAATCCCTTTTGAAGGTGAGGCTTTTTTGATTTCCGCAATCACCGCAGCCTTGCCGGCATCGATTTTTTCGCGCAAGGCATTGGCAAAACCACGGACATCTTGCCGGGCCTGGGCTTCACGCAGCAGGTCCGCTTCGCTGCGGATCTGTTTCTGGGAAGAAACCTCTTCTTTTTTGACTGCCAATATATTGGCTAAAATATCGCTCATGAGTTGAATTTCCTTGTGAATGCGCAGAATTCTTCCATTTTAGCCTTTGCTGCGCCGGACGCAATCAATTCACGCGCCTGGTGGATGCCTTCCTGGATCGTGGCGGCTTTGTTACCGGTATAAATGGCCAGGCCGGCATTGAGAATAACAATATCGCGGGCCGGCCCTTCATGGTTATCCAGGGCCTCAAGTATTTTTTCCAACGACTCTTCCCGGTTATCTACTTTCAGGCTGCGGTTGGAGACCATTTGCATGCCAAAATCTTCAGGGTGAATTTTATATTCACTGACGACACCATTTTTCAGTTCGCCAACCAGGGTGGCAGCGCCCAGAGAGGCTTCGTCCATGCCATCAAGGCCGTGGATGATAAGCACGTGATTGGCGCCCAGTTGCTGCAAGACACGAACCTGAATGCCAACCAGGTCGGGGTGAAAAACCCCCATGAGCTGGTTGCCTGCCTTGGCCGGGTTGGTCAGGGGGCCTAGGATATTGAACATTGTCCGAACACCCAGTGCCTTGCGTACCGCGGCTACATTTTTCATGCTCGCATGGTGGTGAGGGGCGTACATAAAGCCGATGCCGGTGTTTTCAATACACTCGCGAACCTGGTCGGGTTGCAATTCGATCCTGGCGCCCATGGCTTCCAGGGCATCGGCACTGCCAGAGGATGAAGAGGCGCTGCGGTTGCCGTGCTTGGCAATTTTCACGCCTGCTGCCGCGGCAACGAACATGGCAGTGGTTGAAATGTTGAAGGTGTTGCTACCATCGCCACCAGTGCCGCACATGTCCAGCAGGTCATCCGTGTTGTCCAGGTTGACCGGTGTGGCAAACTCGCGCATGACAGTTGCCGCGGCGGTCAATTCGCCCACGGTTTCTTTTTTGACCCGCAGGCCCATCAGCAAGGCGCTGGCAATGGTTTCTGGTACTTCGCCATTCATCAGCTGGCGCATCAGGTGCAGCATCTCATCGTGGAATATTTCACGGTGTTCAATACAACGGGTCAGCGCTTCGGTATAGGTGATTTTCATTTTTTGCTCATATCCAGAAAATTTTGCAGGAGGGCATGTCCATGTTCGCTGAGGACAGACTCGGGATGGAATTGCACGCCATAAATCGGTAAGGTTTTGTGGGCCACACCCATGATTTCACCGTCTGCGGTTTCGGCCGTGACGGTCAGGCAGTCGGGCAGGGTTTCGCGTTCGATGGCCAGCGAGTGATAGCGGGTAACCGTGAAGGGGGATGGCAAACCCTTGAAGACATCGGTGCCGGTATGGGTAATCGGGGAGGTTTTGCCATGCATGATTTGTTTGGCGCGGATAATCTTGCCGCCAAAGGCTGCACCAATGGATTGGTGCCCCAGGCAAACCCCCAGAATGGGTTTTTTACCAGCAAAGTATTTGATGAGCTCCACTGAAATACCAGCCTCGGCGGGCGAGCAGGGACCAGGTGAAATACAAATCAGGTCGGGATTGAGGGCAGCGATTTCTTCAACGGTCATCTGGTCATTGCGCACGACCCGGACATCTTCACCCAGCTCGCCAAAATATTGCACCAGGTTATAGGTGAATGAATCATAGTTATCAAGCATCAGCAACATGTTGTTATCCTTTTTATGACTGTTAAACGGGTTGGTCAAGGCCGTACTGGACCTGTTCTGCCGCACGCAAGACGGCGCGTGCCTTGGCTTCGGTTTCGAGCCATTCTTTTTCGGGGTCGGAATCGGCCACGATACCGGCGGCCGCTTGAACGTAAAGCATGCCGTTTTTAATTACGCCGGTGCGAATCGCGATCGCCACATCCATGGTGCCGTTGTAGCTTAAGTAGCCAGCAGCGCCACCGTATATGCCACGGCGTACCGGTTCAAGTTCGTCGATGATTTCCATAGCCTTGACTTTGGGTGCGCCGGTCAGGGTGCCGGCAGGAAAGGAGGCGCGCAGGACATCGATGGCGCCCATGCCTGGCTTGAGTGTGCCCTTGACATTGGAAACCAGGTGCATGACATGCGAGTAACGTTCAATATTCATCTGGTCGGAGACTTTGACCGTGCCGGTTTGTGCCACGCGGCCCACATCGTTGCGGGCCAGGTCAATCAGCATGACATGTTCGGCGATCTCCTTGGGGTCGGCCCTGAGTTCTTCAGCCAGTGCGGCGTCTTCCGAGGGGGTCTCGCCGCGCTTGCGGGTGCCAGCCAGGGGACGGATGGTAATGGAGGACTGCTCCTGCTTGTTTTCATCCAGGAAAACCTCCTGGCGAACCAGGGTTTCAGGTGAGGATCCTACAACGTGGAAATCACCGAAGTTCCAGAAATACATGTATGGAGAGGGGTTCAGGGAACGCAGGGCCCGGTACAGGGAGAGGGGGGAATCACGGAATGGCTTGGCAATCACCTGGCCTACCTGGACCTGCATCAAATCACCGGCAGCAATATGCTCCTTGGCTTTCAGGACGGCATTGATGTAGTCCTGTTTTTTGAAGTCACGGATTTCTTCGGTGACCATGCTGGGCAGGCTGTAAGGAATTTCAACCGGTTTGCGCAGCATGGTACGCAGTTTAAGAAGGCGTTTTTGGGCTTTACTATAGCTTTCAGGTACGGCCGGGTCGGCATAGATCATCAGATAGGTGCGACCAATCACGTTGTCTACAATGACCAGCTCGTCAACCTGCATTAGCATGATGTCGGGGATGCCTTCTTCCTGGCCATGCGGGAAAGGTTTGACGGCTGGGCCAAGGCTGGGTTCGATGTTGCGAACGGTATCGTAGCCGAAGTAACCGGCCAGGCCACCGGCGAAACGGGGAATGCCAGGGCGGGTTGCTACCTTGAAACGTTGCTGGAAATTTTTGATGAATTCAAGCGGATCACCTTCATGGGTTTCAACTACCTGGCCATCGGTAATGACTTCGGTGTGCTGTCCGCTTGCCTTGATGACGGTTTTGGCAGGCAAGCCAATAAACGAGTAACGGCCAAACTGTTCTCCACCTACCACCGACTCCAGCAGACAGCTCATGCGGCCTGATTCTTTGCCGGTATGGGCCAGTTTGAGGTAAATCCCCAAGGTGGTATCCAGGTCTGCGTAGGTTTCCTTGACGATCGGAATACGGTTGTAGCCTTGTGCTGCTAATGCGTTGAATTCAATTTCAGTCATCATATTGGTCTCATTTTTTTTCAATTAGACCGGGCAGAAATAAAAAAACCCGGTCTAGCCATACAGGTTACCGGGAATTTTTGTTTACTGCTTGATTGACTTTAAGGATGCGTGGACACGCCTTTTTACTTGAAAATCCCGGAACACAAACGCCACCAGCGCCAATAATTGGCGCAATAAGAAGAAGCGAATGCATTAAAAAGAGTTTTCATGGGCGTTGCTGTTTTCCTGAATCTATCATTGATTTGCCAGCCATTGGGCTGCGCTAGTCATGGAGTCAATAATAGCATCTACTTTAAGGGTTTGTACACTATTTCCTTCGTTATATCCATAAGGCAGGATCAGCACGGGCATGCCAGCCGCCTGCGCTGCCTGTACATCGTTAATCGAGTCGCCAATAAATACGCTGTTCTCGGGCGGATGGCCCAGTTTTTCGCACGCATGTAATAGCGGTTCGGGATGTGGTTTTTTTCTTGCGCAGGTATCACCTGACACAATGAGATCAAAAAAACCGATCAGGCCGGTGTGGGTTAGCAGGGGCAGGGTGAATTCCTCGGCTTTGTTGGTTACCACGGCCAGTTTGAGGCCTTGCCTTTTCATGGCTTTCAGGCCATCAATGACACCGGGGTAAACCGTGCTGCCATCGCCGTTGACCAAATGGTAATGCCGGATGAAAATTTCACGCGCCTGATTGAAAACCTCGGGAGGGAGCGCTTGCTTTTCAAGGCTGGCATTGATGGTGCGGGCGATCAGGTTGTCGATGCCTTTGCCTACAAAGCTGGCAATGACATCTTGTCCCAGGGTATGCATGCCCAATTCCATGCGCATGGCGTTGGCAGCCTGCGCAAGGTCGGGAATACTGTCTACCAAGGTTCCGTCAAGGTCGATGAGTACGGCGTTGATGGTCATGGTGGCCTTTAGCCTGCCGATGCAAGCGAGGCTTCGCCTTTGGCGATTTCGCGGCGCATTTCAGCGATGATGGAGGCATAATCGGCCTGGCCGAAAATGGCGGAACCGGCCACAAAGGTATCTGCACCGGCGGCACGGATCTGGGCGATATTGTCGGTTTTTACGCCACCGTCAACTTCGAGTAGAATGGGTTGGCCACCCGCGTTTTGCCATTGGTTGATGCGCGCGCGGGCCTGGCGCAGTTTGTCCAGGGTGTTGGGAATGAATTTTTGTCCGCCAAAACCCGGGTTGACCGACATCAGCAGGATCACGTCGAGCTTGTCCATGACATGGTCCATGAAGCCAAGCGGAGTGCCGGGGTTGAAGACCAGGCCTGCCTTGCAGCCATGGTCCCGGATGAGTCCCAGGCTACGGTCGATGTGACGGGAAGCCTCGGGATGGAAAGTAATGATATTGGCCCCTGCCTTGGCGAACATCGGGATCAGGCTGTCAACCGGTTCACACATCAGGTGGACATCAATGGGAGCGGTGGTGTGAGGGCGAATCGCTTCGCAAACCATTGGGCCGATCGTCAGGTTGGGGACATAGTGGTTGTCCATGACATCAAAGTGGATCCAGTCGGCACCGGCTTGAACGACAGTGCGGACTTCTTCTCCCAGACGGGCAAAGTCGGCGGACAGGATGCTGGGCGCAATTCGGGTAACATGCTGTAATGACATGATGATTTTTCGTAATTATGGGTGGTGGAAGTACAATAAGCGGTTATTATTTCACATAAAATAGTGTGATAATTCATTCAGGAGAATTCTTTTGAAATCTGACAGCATCGAGGTTGAAGTCATTCCGCAATATCTGCCGGAGCAATCGGATCCTGAAAAAAGGCAGTATTTTTTTATCTATACGGTACGTATCAGGAATAACGGCTTGTTTGCGGCACAAATCATCAGCCGGCACTGGATTATCAAGGATGGCAACGAGCAGGTCCAGGAAGTCAGGGGACTGGGCGTGATCGGGCAGCAGCCACTGATTGCCGTAGGGGATACGTTTGAATACACCAGCGGTTGCCCGCTCAGTACACCCTATGGCACCATGAGGGGCAGTTACCATTGTGTTGGTGAAAACGGGGTGCCTTTCGATGTGGATATTCCCGAATTCGTGCTTACCATCCCCCGCACCCTACATTAAGAACGGAAAAGCGTAATGATGAAACTTCGTCTTCTGGTCCTTGCAGTCAGTTCGGCAGTATTGCTGGCTGCCTGCTCGGGCGGTACCCCCTATGTCCCTGGCGAAAAAACCGAAGCGGTTGCCATTGACGCACCCTTGGCGGTGCCACCTTTGTCTGCATTTGCACAAACGGCCCCGCGTAAACTGTCGGGACAGTATACCCAGATGTCCTGGTCCGACTTGCCTGGATGGGATCAGGCGCAAGTAGACAATCTCTGGCTGACCTTGGTGAACAATTGCCGTGGCCTGATGCGACCTATCTCAGGTTCGCTGACCATCCCGGCACGAGCCACGCCACAGGCGTGGCAACCTGTTTGCAAGGCGGTTGCCGAGTCAGGGCAGCCTGCCCGCAGCAATGATGCTGCTTTCGTCAAGCGTTTTCTTGAAACCTATTTGCAGCCCTGGAAGGTTTCCGGTGCAAATGGCAGCAGCAACACGGTAACCGGTTACTATGAACCGGTTGTCAGGGGCGCTTTGTCGCAAGAAGGTCAGTACCAGTGGCCCATGTACGCACCGCCCGCAGATTTGCTAACTATCGACTTGGGCAGCGTTTATCCCGAGTTGGCCGGCAAGCGCATTCGGGGCAAGCTGGTTGACAATAAAGTCGTGCCCTACGATACGCGCGAACAAATTAATGCCAGCGCCAACAAACCGCCGGTTATTGCCTGGCTGGATGACCCCGTTGAAGCGTTTTTCCTGCAAATCCAGGGCTCTGGCCGAGTCCTGCTCGATAACGGAGAAACCCTGCGCCTGGCTTATGCCGATCATAACGGCCGCCCGTATACTTCTATCGGCAAGTGGCTGGCCGATAAGGGTGAAATGCCTGCCAGCAAAGCATCCATGCAAAATATCAAGGCTTGGGCCAAGGCCAATCCCGGTCGTGTCAATGAAATGCTGAATGCCAATCAGGCGATGGTTTTTTTCCAGCCTGAAAATGTGACTGATGAAGCGATTGGCCCCAAAGGGGCGTATGGCATTCCTTTGATTGCTGAAAGGTCAGTGGCGGTTGATCCCGCTTTTGTGCCGCTGGGGTCTCCCCTGTTTTTATCAACAACCCAGCCAGGCTCTTCAGCCCCATTAAACACGGTGGTGTTTGCCCAGGATACCGGCGCAGCCATCAAGGGGGCCGCACGGACTGACTTTTTCTGGGGTAGTGGCCCCGAGGCCGGTAATCGGGCTGGTAAAATGAAGCAGCAGGGAGAAGTTTGGATTTTATGGCCTAAACAGGCTGGAGCACCGAGTGCAAGATGAGTAAATATGATGTAGTGGTTTGCGGTGGCGGTATTGTTGGACTGTCCTGCGCGCTGGCTTTGGCCAGGCAAAGAGTAAATGTGTGTTTGCTGGGGCCCAGGAAAAAACCCATGGCCAATCTGGGGCAGCAGTATCATCCCAGGATTTATGCGATTTCTTCAGCCAGCCAGCTTTTTCTGCAGGAGCTTGGCGTGTGGAGTTCCATTCCTGCTGAACGGATTGTGCCCGTTGAAAGCATGGAAATCCATGGTGACCGGGACGGCACGGTGGTGCTGGATGCCTGGCAGGCGGCACAGGCCGAGTTGGCCTGGATCATGGAGTCGGGTGAAATAGAGCAGGCCTTGTTCCAGGCGGTGCAGATCTTTGGTGTGCCCTGGATTGACGACAAAATGCAAAGTTATTCACCTGGTCAGGTGGTCACTGAAAAGGGCCAGACCGTACAGGCTAGTTTGTTTATTGGTGCCGACGGTGCCCTGTCCCCTTTGCGCAAGGCAGCGGGCCTGGCGCATGAGGCAAAGCCTTATGGTGATACTGGTCTGGTCCTGCAATTAACTACTGAAAAACCGCATTTGAATACGGCCATCCAGTGGTTTCGTCCCAATGGCATTCTGGCTTTCCTGCCATTGCCCGATACCAATGATGGCCATCAGGTTTCCATGGTATGGTCATTGCGGGATGAAGAGGCCAAAGTGCTGCAGGCCATGAGCCCCGAGCAGCTGGCTATAGAGTTGCCACACAGGCTGGATGAAATCACGCAGGGCAGGTTGGGCAAGGTAAGTGTGCGCAGCTCCATGTACGGCTTTCCACTGACACTTGAAAAAGCGAACATGGTGGCATCGGGCATTGCCCTGGTGGGGGATGCCGCCCATCGTGTGCATCCCCTGGCGGGTCAAGGCCTTAATCTGGGGCTGGTTGATGCGCGGGTTTTATGCCGCATATTGACTGAAAAGGAACCTTTTCGGTCATTTGGAGATCTTAGAGTATTGGAACGCTATCAAACCGAACGCGCGGAAGCCATTCTGGCCATGCGGCTGGCTACTGATGGCTTGCATAAGCTGTTTGGCACGCCATCATCGGGTCCTTTGGCCTTCTTGCGCAATGCTGGTATGGATGTTGTGCAACGCTTGCCGTTTGTCAAGCAGCGTTTGATTGCCGCTGCCTCCGGGCTTTAATTGATCTTTATATATGGTGGGCAGGGGCCCGCTTTACACAGGAAATTGTTGGAATGAAATTGCATTTGAATAAATGGGCAAGGCTTAAGGCATTATCGGTCTGTTGTATGCTGGGCCTTGCTTGTTCACCCCTTATGGCACAAGAGGCAACAAACACAACTGACAACATTAAAGCAGCCATTGCCTCTGCCTTCGAGGTAGATGTTACTGCCGTCGAGAAAACCCCTTATGAGGGTATTTATGAAGTCCAGATGGGTGCCAATATTGTGTACACCACTGAAAAAGCCGATTTTGTGATTGCCGGCAACCTGATTGATGCCAAGACCAAAGCCGACGTCACCAGTGAAAGGGTGGCCAAATTATCCGAAGTCCCTTTTGATACCTTGCCGATTGAAAAGGCGGTAAAACGGGTTATTGGTAATGGCGAAAGAAAAGTGGCTATTTTTGAAGACCCCAATTGCGGCTATTGTAAAAAGCTGTACAAAGAGTTTGAGGAAGTTGATAACGTAACTGTCTACACGTTCCTGATGCCTATCTTGGCGCCGGACTCCATGGTGAAAGCCAAAAATATCTGGTGTGCCAAAGATCAGGCCCAAGCATGGGGAAACTGGATGGGCAAGAACGAGACCCCGCCAGCGGCAGAATGTGAAGAAACCCCCATCAGCAGTCTTCTTGCCTTGGGCAGGGATCTGGGTGTGCAGGGAACCCCTGCCATGTTTTTTGGGGATGGTAGCCGTATCAATGGTTATATGCCAGCAAAAAACATTAATGAAGTCCTGGACAAGCAAAGTCGGGTGATTAGCCAGAATTAAGCGGTAATACCCAATCCGTACCTAAAAAGGCCGGCGTATATATGCCGGCTTTTTTATGTATAAGAAAACGGATGGCGTAAAAGCTCGTGAACCGACTTCACTCGCAGGTCAACATAAGCAGGGCGGATTTTATGTTTTGAGCTGAAGGGGGTGCCCGCATTGAAAATATGCACTGTTTTCAGGTGCAGCTGCTTGGCGATTTTCAGGTTTTTCAGGGTATCTTCCACCAGTATGGTTTCAGTGGGTTTGCACTTGAGCTGGCAAAGCAGCTGGTGCATGAGTGCGGGTGAAGGTTTGGGACGAAAGGTGCCTTGCAGGCACATTTGGTCAATTGAACAGATGCCGGCAAAGCAATGACGGATGCCCAGGGTATCAAGGACCGAGCAGGCATACGAGTGAGGGGCATTGGTCAGGATGTATTTGATGCCAGGTGCTTCTTGCAATAGCCTTGCCAGGTTTTTCTCGGGTTTGACAAAATCAGGCGCATGAAAGTCGTGACTCATGTGCAGGAAGCGTGAAGCATTTACACCATGATGGCGTTCCATGCCAATCATGGTGGCACCGTAACGTTCCCAGTATTTTTGCCGTAATGCGGTAGCCTGCACAAAGCCGATATCAAGCGCTTTCATGATGGCTTTGGTCATGCTGACATCAATTTGGGCAAACACGGCATGGGAAGCATCGTGCAGGGTGTTGTCCAGGTCAAAAAGCCATACACGCTCTGTTTTTTTGTGTATGGCTTTTGTGCTTAGGGGCTTGATCAGGTTGGAACTGGCCATGCTTAAGCAGTGATCATGGTGCCTACGCCTTTATCGGTAAGGATTTCAAGCAGCAGGCAATGCGGAACACGGCCATCAAGGATATGGACAGAGTTGACCCCGTTCCTGGCGGCATCCAGTGCCGATGAGATCTTGGGCAACATGCCACCCGAGATGGTGCCATCGGCGAAAAGCTCATCAATAACCTTGGCAGAAAGACGGCGTAGCAGATTGCCTGATTTGTCGAGCACGCCCGGAGTGTTGGTCATCATGAGCAGCTTTTCAGCCAACAGGACTTCGGCCATTTTGCCAGCCACAACGTCGGCGTTGATGTTGTAGACATCGCCATTTTCAGGGTCGTAGCCAATCGGAGAGATGACAGGGATAAACTGGTCATCTTGCAGGGCCTTGACAACGGCAGGGTCAATGCTGGTGATGTCGCCTACATAACCGATATCCAGGGGCGCTTCAGGATTTTCCCGGTTCGGCATTAATTTTTTGCGTGCTTGAATAAGGCCGCCATCCTTGCCGGTCAGGCCAACTGCCTTGCCACCGGCTTCGTTGATCATCATGACGATGTCCTGCTGGACCTGACCACCCAGAACCCATTCAACCACTTCCATGGTGTCTGCATCGGTAACCCGCATGCCCTGGATGAAATTGCCGTCTTTACCCAAACGCTTGAGGGCGCTGTCGATTTGTGGGCCACCACCATGGATGACGATGGGATTCAGGCCAATCAGCTTGAGCAGGACAACATCGCGGGCAAAGCTGCGTTGCAGGCTTTCTTCGATCATTGCGTTGCCACCATATTTGATAACAACGGTTTTGCCATGAAAACGGCGAATATAAGGCAGGGATTCGGAAATGATATCCGCTTTTACAGAGGGCGGAACAACATTGATATCCTGTGGCAAAATGTCGGTCATTTTTTGGTCACAAATTAAAAAGTTAAACGAAATCAGGCTTTGGCAAGCGTATCCTGCAAGGTTTTTTCAAAGATGGCTTTATCATAATTGCCAATATAGCGTTTAACAATATTGCCTTGCCGGTCTAGCAGGAATGACACTGGGGTATATTTAATATCATCAAAGGCTTTGGCGACGCTGCCATCTTTGTCAAGTGTAACCGTAAATGGCAGGTTGTTGTCACGGGTGTAGTTTTTGACAAAAGGCTCGGGGTCGTAGGCCATCGCAACGGCAATGGTGTCGTAGCCCTGGTCTTTATATTTGTTGTAATAGGCAATGGTGTCGGGCATTTGTTGGATGCAGGTAACACAATTGGTTGCCCAGAATTTGACCAAGACCACTTTGCCTTGCAGGTCACTGGTCTGGAATTGCTTGCCTTCCAGGCTGGTAAAGGAAACGTTGGGCGCGGCTTCGGTTGCGCTCAGGGTAATCCAGGTGCCGATGCCAGCCAGTGCAACAATAACGGAAACAATAATTTTTTTCATCAGTTCAAAGGGTAGGTTTGCGTCGTTGAAGGATTTACTTCTGTACCAGGGACGGTCATGCTGCCGGTTGATGATGTAACGGATGAAGGCGTAGTACCACCCGTACCTGAAACCAGGTCAAATACTTTGACCACCCTGTTAACACCACTGATGCCTGCTGCAGCCGAGGCGGCACGATCCCCTTCGATGGGCGTGACCTGGCCCATCAGGTAGACGACACCCCGGCTGGTGGTGATATCAATGGTACTTGATGGGACATTTTTGGTGGTAAGAAGTTCCGTTCTTACCTTGGAGGTGATCCAGCTGTCATTGGCCCGGGTGCTGAATGAGGCAGGTGGTGCAACAACCACTTCGTTCAGCACGGCTTTCACATCGGGAACACCCTTGGCGATGGCGGCCGCCTGTTCTTTGGCGGCAAGCGTTGGTGCCTCGCCGGTTAACAGGACCCGCTGGTTATAGGCCATGGCATTAATGCGGACGGTGTCTTTGAGTTCTTCATTGATGCGGTTTTCGGTCCGTATGCCAATATTTTTGTCGGTTAATTGCATGCCTGAAGTGCGTCGGTCAGAGACGACCACGGCTGTAGTGGTTGCTGCACCACCGATCAGCAAGGGAACGCATGCGGACAACAGGGTACTGGAACCCAGGGCAAGAGCAAGTAAAGCGGTAGGGCGAATGATTCGTGCTGCACGCTTTAATTTCATGAAATATCTCCTAGTAAGAATGCATCAATACCATCACACAACACATGCAGCAACAAGCCATGCACTTCTTGTATGCGCATGGTGCGATCGTGGGGAACACATAAATGAACATCGAAATCGGTCAGCATGCCGGCAATCGCTCCGCCATTTTTACCGGTCAGGGCGATGACTGCCATGTTGCGTTCGTGTGCGGCCTGGATTGCCTTGATAACATTGCTGGAGTTTCCACTGGTAGACATGGCTACCAGCACATCGCCGGGCTGTCCCAGTGCCTGTACCTGACGCTCGAAAATGACATCAAAGCCATAATCGTTGCCGACGGCAGTCATGATAGAGGTATCCGTATTTAGGCAGATGCCGGCAAACGGAATGCGGTCGCGCTCGAATCGTCCTACCAATTCGGCGATGAAGTGCTGCGCATCGGCGGCGGAGCCTCCGTTGCCGCAAGCCAGCACTTTGGCATTGTTGCTGATTGCCTGGACTAATATATCAATACTTTGCGCAATCGGTGAGATGAGTGTAGACGCGCTGTTTTCCATCGTCTGGATGGCGTCTTGAAAGTGTAAATTGATTCTGGTAGAAATATCCATGACCCTGATTATCGCATGAGTGCGCAAAAATACTTGTGATTAATTGCATTAAAACATAAGTGGCAATGACGCTGTTTGCCGGAAGAGTAAAATGATTTTATCAGGTTGAAAGCGTTCTGGTTCAAAATGCATGCTTGATCCACTCCATCTGTCCATGATCCATGCAAACGGCGTCAAACCGGCAAAAAGGGGTTTTGCCACCGAAATGCCGGTGGCTGAGCAGCGGGAGATAAATGGAGGCACTGGCTCGCAGGCGTTTTTGCTTGGCCGGGGTAATGCTGGCGGCAGCTCCCCCGAACTGCTGGTGGTTGCGTAGCCTGATTTCGATAAATACCAGCGTATTGCCATCAATCATGATGGCATCGATTTCACCAAACCGGCAACTCAGGTTTCGGGCAACTTTTTTCAGGCCCTGTGTTTCAAGATACTCAATGGCTTGTTGTTCTGCTTGTAGACCAGTGGTTTGTCGTGCCGACAATTTATGGTCGTAAAAAGGTTTGCGGGTGGCGGGCTTGCGATGTTTGCCGGCCTTTGCCCGTTTTTGCTGGGCGGCTAGCGCGAGTTCAAAAATGGTGTTGTCGGTGGAGTTGGGCATTTTTTGTTAGAGGCTGTTTTTTTAGGCCGCCAAAAGGAAGTGATCAGCGATAATGGCAGATGGATTACATGGCAGTTATTTTTACAAAAAGAGAGCGTTATGGCGATAGAAGAGGGACCTTTTTATGCAGCATGGAAAAAGGTAACGGCAGACCTGGAGCAGCAAAGCTGGCCGGAGGCTTGCCTGTATGTAGTAGCAACCCCTATTGGCAATCTGGCCGATATCAGTCCCCGGGCGGTTTTTGCCCTGAGTCAGGCCGACGTGATTGCCGCGGAAGATACCCGTTCCTCACGGGTGTTGCTGAATGCATGGGGAATCAATACGCCCCTGATGCCTGCCCACCGCCATAACGAGGCCCGGGTAGCACAGGAAATTATCCAGCTTTTGCAGCAAGGCAAGCGCGTGGCCCTGATATCGGATGCTGGCGCACCGGCGGTCAGTGACCCTGGTGGGCGGATTGTTCGTGAAGTCAGGCAACAGGGTTTGTTGGTAAGGCCAATTCCAGGCGCTTCCGCGGTAATTACGGCACTGATGGGCAGTGGGGTAAGCAGTGATGAGAACCCCACTTTTGCTTTTGCCGGATTTGTGCCGCAGAAATCAGCTGCCAGGCAGCAATGGCTGCGAAAATGGGGGGAGATGGAGATGCCAGTGGTCATGTTCGAGTCACCGCACCGGATCCTGGCGTTTTGCCGTGACTTGTTGCTGGTTTGTGGTGCCGGTCGCCGTTTAACCGTGGCTCGCGAATTAACCAAGCGCTTTGAGCAGATCGTAACCCTGCCTGTTGGTGAACTGGAGGACTGGTTTGCGCAGGACCCTCATCGTCAGTTGGGTGAGTTTGTGTTGATCCTCGAGTCAGCACCGCGAGCTGATGAGGATGAACAATTGGTTCGGGTAACCGGGCTTTTGGAAGTATTACTGGAAACGGTTTCGGTTAAAGACAGCGTGAAGATTGCCACACAGCTAACCGGGCTGGCGCGTAATGTTGTGTATGCACGCGCCCTTGAACTGAAAAATGCTTAAAGCATCGTTTTGCCGGCTTTTTTGCCTTTGGCGTTGTTCTTGATCAGTTCAACTTTGACTTTGGCGCTACCTTTATTCACAATGCCCAGTTTTTTGGCTGCGCCATAAGACAGGTCAATAATGCGGTTGTCGTGGAAGGGACCACGATCATTGATCCTGACGGTAATGCTTTCACCAGTCGAAACCCGGGTAACCTTGACCACACTGTTCAGGGGCAACTCTTTATGGGCGGCAGTCATCATGTTCTGGTTGTATTTCTCACCATTGGCCGTGCGTTTGCCATGAAAGCCGGGGCCGTACCATGAGGCAGTGCCCACCTGGGAGAAATCGGTAATGTTATTGGCAAATGGCACATAACGCTTGCCCTTGATGGTATATGCCCGGGCATGGCTGCGGTATGAAGGCTGGGCCTTGAAGCCGGTACTTGAGGCCGGTGTGATTTCCTCCGGCTCGATTTCTGTACTGGTATCAATTTCAGCCGTATCCAGGCTGCGCAGGTTTTCCCCGAAAGCCGTGTCATAGCTGCTTTCCGGGAAAATGCCATTGGCCGTAATCCTGAAAGTATTGGTTTTCTGGTCTTTGCCAGGATCAACCTGCATGGATTTTTGCACTTCAACGACATCTTTGGGATGTTCTTTTTCAGTAGTGCTGGCATGTGCGGCATATGATGAAAATGTCACACATAAGGCCAGGAAAAGATGTTGATGCTTTTGATTCTTCATGTAAGGTTCTTTGGTACTTGTGAACGATGTCGAACGCGTATGGGTCGATGTGAACTGAAGCGCTTCGCCAGTTCTTCTGCAACGTATACAGATCGATGCTGTCCGCCGGTACAACCTATGGCGACGGTAAGATAACTACGCGTATCCTGCATATAAAACGGCAACCATTTCTGGATGTATGCAGTGATATCGTTAATGATTTCAGACACGCTATCAAACTGCGATAGCCATGTTGCTACGGGCTCATCACGACCAGTAAGGGGACGTAAGTCCTTGTCGTAATGAGGATTAGGCAAGAATCTTACATCAAAAACCAGGTCCGCGTCACTAGGAACGCCTCTTTTGAATGCAAAAGATTCAAAAGTTAGTAACACATTGTTGTTGTCAGGGACCACTAAATCCTTGATCCAGGACCGTAACTGGATGGGAGGCAAGTCGGAAGTGTCAATCACATGTTCGTGATCTCGCAGGGGGGCCAGCAATTCGCGCTCATGGGAAATACACTCTCCCAGTGAAGGGGCAATGCCATTTTTTTGTTGCAGGCGATAGGCTAGCGGGTGTCGGCGACGGGATTCGGAATAGCGTTGTTTTAGTGTGCGGTCATCTGCTTCAAGGAAAATAACCTGCAAGGGCGTACCCATAGCGCGTATCGCGCTGATGACATCGGGTAAGTTGGCCAGTTCACCGGGAGAACGTACATCAATTGCAACAGCCACTTTTTCAAGACCGTCCTCGCGTGCACTGGCAATGAAGTCATGCAGGAATTTAACGGGAAGATTGTCAATGCAGGTATAGCCTTGGTCTTCAAGTTGGCGAATAGCTACTGATTTGCCTGAACCGGAAATGCCGGTAATGAGAACGACATGAAACATGTTTTTTGTATGAAATCAAGTGATTGAACATCATACAGAATAAACAAAATTTATTACATTAACAATAAGGATTGGAAAAAGTATAAATTGATAACATTTTGCCGTCTTTGGTTACTGCAAATTACTGTTTTTCATAATGGCTTGTGCCTGCCTTTCCATGAATTCACCCAGCGTATCAATACCCCTTAATTTAAGAATGGTATTGCGGGCTGCGGCTTCGACCAGGACTGCCAGATTGCGGCCGGCAGCTACCTGCAGCATGACGCGCCGGATGGGGAGGCCCAGGAGTTCCTGGGTCTGGTCCTGGATGGGCAGGCGTTCAAACTTTTCACTGTTGGCACGCACCAGGTGCACAATCAGCTTGAGTCGCATTTTGCGCCTTACCGCTGTTTCACCGAAAATGGTGCGAATATCCAGCAGGCCCAGCCCCCTGACTTCCAGCAGATTACGTAACAGATCGGGGCATTGCCCTTCGATCATGGTGGGATTGGTGCGTGAAAATTCAACGGCATCATCGGCTACCAGGCCGTGGCCACGGGAAATGAGTTCGAGTGCCAGTTCGCTTTTGCCCAAGCCGGATTCTCCGGTAATCAGGACACCCATGCCCAGTACATCCATGAAAACACCATGAACGGTGGTGGTGGGGGCAAAGCGCTTGCCTAGGTAAATACGCAAGACATCAATAAGATGAGCCGCATCGTGTTGGCTGGACAGCAGGGGAATTTGATTTTTTGAGCAAAAAGTAGTCAGTTCAACCGGCGTTTCAAGGCCTTCGGCAATAATAACTGCCGGAACACCGCCTTCGGCCAGTTCAATGAGCACTTTTTCCCGCGCCGTCTCTTTTAGCTTTTTGTAGAAAACCAGTTCTTCTTTACCAAAAACCTGTATTCGTGATGGGTGAACCACATTAAGATGCCCAAGCAGATCTGCGGCTGCCGTGTTGGATGCAGGCAAATGACGGTTACCGGCATCCATTCCCGCAATCCAGGTCAAGCCAAGGGCTTCAATGTTTTCATCAACAAGTTCTTGGATGCTTAACATGGTCATAATCAGGAAGATTGCGTCAGGAGATCGTAAATTTTTGCAGGATCATTTTCGGATAGCAGTTGATGCCGGATAGTATCGTTGGATAGGATACGGGCGACTTCCGCCAGGATTTCCAGATGTTGCTGGGTGGCACTTTCGGGTACCAGCAGAATAATCAGCAATTGTACATTCTGCCCGTCGGGCGCATCGAAAGGAATAGGGTTTGCCAGACGCATGAAAGCAGCGGTTGCCTGTTTCAGTTTTGAAATACGTCCGTGCGGGACGGCAACGCCATGTCCAAGGGCAGTAGAGCCTAATCGTTCTCTTGAAAACAGGCTGTCGAAGACAACCGAACGGGCAATGCCCTGATTGTTTTCAAATAACAGGGCAGCTTGTTCAAATGCCCGTTTTTTGCTGGTTGCGCTTACGTCAAGAAGCGTATTTTCGGGGGTTAAAATTTGCGTTAATTGGTTCATACATCGGATTATATGATTTTCTTGCAGAAAGTAGCAATTTCTTTAATATTTTTTGTGCACTAAAAACCCAGCCTGAAGGCTGGGTATCTACAAGGTATTGATATTGCATCAAGTTTATGCGACAGTCATGCGTTTTGTTGAGTCATTAGAGTGATCTTGCAGTTTGGATTTGTACTTGATGACAAGCCTGTCTGCCTTGTCACTCAGGAGATCAATGGCTGCATAAAGGTTTTCTTCTTCGGCTGCGCAGTGAATATCTTTGCCTGGAACACGCATGGTAACTTCAGCGATATGTTTAAGCGGCTCAAGTGACAGGATCACCTGGGCATCAATAACATGGTCAAAATGTTTGAGGACACGCCCTATTTTGCTCTCTACATATTCCTTGATGGCTGGCGTAATTTCTAAATGATGGCCGCTGATATTTATATTCATATAATTGCTCCATAGAGTGTTTTAAACCGCATTGTGCATGCGCAGAAAACTTAAGGTAATTGAATTTTTGGAAGATCCATATCACTTTAAGTTAGTCATGACTCTAGTTTATAGATTATTTTTTTTAAAGCAAGTGCCTTAAATCAAACATCCCGCATTTACATTTTAAAGTGCTCACCCAAATAAACCTTGCGTACCTCTGGGTCTTTGATAATGGTTGCCGGGGCGCCATCAGTAAGGACCTTGCCTTCGCTGATGATGTAGGCACGGTCACAGATGCCCAGTGTTTCACGCACATTGTGGTCGGTAATCAGGACACCGATATTGCGGTTTTTCAGGAAGCGGATGATGCGCTGGATTTCAATCACGGCGATAGGGTCAACACCGGCAAAGGGTTCATCAAGCAAAATGAAGCGCGGATGGGTGGCCAGAGCCCTGGCGATTTCCACCCGGCGACGTTCACCGCCTGAAAGCGAAAGTGCGGCATTGTTGCGAATATGGGTAATTTGCAGTTCGACCAGCAGGTTTTCCAGCTGTTCTTTAACCTGTGTGCGGTCAAGTTGTTTGCCGGTTTTGGGGTCATATTGCAACTCAAGCACCGCCTTGATGTTTTGCTCGACGGTTAGCCGGCGGAAGACCGAGGCATCCTGGGGCAGGTAGGATAGTCCGATCCTGGCCCGTTGGTGGATAGGCAGGCCGGTAATGTTCTGTCCGTCAATTTCGATGCGTCCGAAATCGGCGGGTACCAGGCCGACGATCATGTAAAAGCTGGTGGTTTTGCCTGCGCCGTTAGGTCCCAGCAGGCCGACGACCTCTCCACTTGAAACCGACAGGGAAACATCCTGGACGACGGTTCTGCCACTATACGTTTTACGCAGGCCGATTGCCTGGAGCAGGCCTTTTGAAGCAGAGGAATGGGTATTCAGGCTGGAGCTGGCGGATGTGTTCATGCAAAAATAAATCAGTTAATTGTGCTGGGCATGGGTTTGTTATTGTACTGTTTACGGCAGGCTTCAGTTGCAGCATCGGCCGCCGATTGCGGTTTCACGACGGAACGGACGCGGCCGGGATCGACAGCTGCCGGACCACCCTGTGCGGCATAGGTATTGTTCTTGTTGTTGTAGATAACGACCTCGCCCCTGATGGTATCGATTAAACGGCCACAAATGTAACGGTTGACAATGGCATGGCCGATCATTTTGACGGTGTCGTTCTTGCCGTTATATTCGGCACGGTCACCTTCCGAACGGATGGTTTCATAGGTCTCGGGACGCTCTTCGAAGATACGTACTTTACCGCTGTTGACGGTGGCCGTACCATGCTGGAAGCCTTGGGCATCTTCCTGGATTTTCAGGGTGTCTGAAGTTAGCCTCATTTGCCCGCGGGTGAGAATGACATTGCCATTGAAAACGCTGGTTTTGGTCTTGTCATCGTAATTCAGGGTATCGGACAGTACCAGGGTTTCCGGTTCGGGTTGGGCGTTGGTGGCAGGCGCGCTTACTTGTGCCAGCACGGGCGCGTTAAGCATCAGCAAGGGGAAGATCAGTTTTATCAATGACGATTTCATGGCCGGTTATTCTCTTCAGGAGCTTGGTCGGTATTTGACGATTGGGAAGGCAGGTCTTTGTTCGAGATGGAAACATCCGTATTGGAATAAACTTTCAGCTCGCGAGTTTGGTTATTGTAGGTCATTCCCTTGCCGTTCATACGGGAATTTCCCTGTATGACGGTAGCCGGCTTATCGGTTTCGATAATGTCTTTTTCGGGGTAGATGATCAGTTCACTGCTGGTGATGTCCAGGGCTGAGGTGTCTTCGGATGGAAAACGCTGCAAATGGGCGTTACCCCGCATGAGGATGGTTTTGTCATTATTGAACATGGTCGCCAAGTCGGCTCGTCCGGTGGTAATGGCGGAACCTGGTCGTTGCCCGGTAGAGATGGCATTGACAATTTCATAGGAGTCATTATGGGGGAAATGTTTCATGGAATCCCCTTCAAGACGGTTTTTGGGCACACCGTCCGGATCAGAGCTAAGCATGATAAAACGGTCTGACCAGGCATCGGGTTCATGCGAGATGCGGGCTGGCGGGTCCAGTGGGATGGATCGCTGCGCATAATCGGCTGCCCACCAGGTGGTAATAACCAGGCAGAGCAGCATGAACAGGGCGATCAGGGCTGGAAGGCGTTCTTTCATTTTTATTGAATGACTGGGCCGGTAAGTCGACTTGAGTGGAAATATTGGCTTAAGGCGCCTTGAGCTGCCAGGATCATGTCACAGCATTCCCGTACCGCACCCGAACCACCCGGCAATGAGGTAACCCATTGGGCTGCCTGGGCGATATACAAAGGGGCATTGGGTACACTGATGGACAGGCCGGACTTGTGCATGGCGGGCAAATCGATGATGTCATCACCCATAAACGCAATTTGTTCCAGTCCCACGCCATGGCGGCTGGCCAGGTCGTCAATCAGTTGGCTTTTGTCGCGGACATTCTGGTACAGTTCGCCAATCCCCAGTTCTGCCGCCCGGCGAGGTACGACAGAGCCTTCGCGTCCGGTCACCAGGGCAACAATCACCCCGCTTTGCTGCAGCATTTTCAGGCCATGGCCATCAAGCGCGTGAAAACGTTTGAATTGTTCGCCGTTTTCTCCGTACCAAAGGCTGCCGTCGGTAAGCACACCGTCAACATCAAAGGCGACCAGCTTGATGGTGGCAGCGATTTCACGTATGTGGGCAGGTACTTTTGAAAGTACCAGGGATTCAGCGGGATGGGGAATGGATAGAGTGGGTTTCATAAGCCTTTAAATAACCTTTGCAACCATCAGGTCGTGCATGTGCATGGCACCCACAAGGATGCCTTGTTTGTCAACGACCAGCATATGGCTGAGTTTGTTTTTTTCCATCAGTGATGCCGCTTCGACGGCAAGTTCATCGGGCGCAATGCTTTTCGGGTGGGAGGACATGACCTCATGCATGGTAAGGTGACGGATGTCACCGTGGCGGACAATCAGGCGACGCAGGTCACCATCAGTGAAGATGCCGATGGGCTCATTTTTGTCATTGATCACCGCAGTCATGCCCATGCGTTTGAGTGACATTTCTTTCAGGGCCTCAGGCAAGGGAATGTCAGGATGGACCAGTGGCAGGTCATCGCCCTGTCGCATGACATCCCTGACATAAGTGAGCAGGCGACGGCCCAGCGCCCCACCCGGGTGGGAACGGGCAAAATCTGACTCGCCAAAATTGCGCGCCTCAAGGCAGGTAACCGCCAGGGCATCTCCAAGGGCTAGGGCCACCGTCGTGCTGGTGGTAGGGGCAAGGTTAAGTGGGCAAGCCTCTTTTTTGATGCTGGCATCCAGAAACACGTCACACAGTTTAGCCAGGTCAGAATTGGTATGGCCGCAAATGGCGATGACCTTGGTACCCAGCCTGCGCACTACTGGCAGGACGGTTGACAATTCGTTGGAGTTGCCTGAATAGGAAATGGCAATCACGATATCCCTGCCCGTGACCATGCCCAGGTCGCCATGTACCGCTTCGCCGGAATGCACAAAAAAGCTGGGCGATCCGGTAGATGCCAAGGTGGCGGAGATCTTGCGGCCGATATGTCCGGATTTGCCCAGTCCCATAACCACAACCCGTCCTTGGCAACCAAGGAGCAAGGCAATGGCTTTGCTGAAGTTTTCGTCAAGGCGGTCATGAAGATCCATCAGCGCCTGTGCTTCAGCCTGAATGGTCCGGCGTCCTGCTTGCAGCGCCTTTTCGGGAGCGTATTCAATATTCTTCATCATTCCGTGATTTTAATCATATCGGGAATACTAAAACATGGTTTTGCCAGTTTCACCGAAAAAACCGTATTTCATGCGTGCATGGCCCTATAATGTGGTGAAAATCAGCGGGTTATGTATCAATTTTTTGGAAGTGTAGTGGATTATGAAAGACTCGTCAGTCCCTCTCTTGGGAACACCTTTGTCCGAAGCCGCCGTCAGGGTGATGTTATTGGGTTCCGGAGAACTGGGTAAAGAAGTGACAATTGCCCTGCAGCGGTTCGGTGTAGAGGTGATAGCGGTTGATCGCTATGAAAACGCACCTGCTCACCAGGTGGCGCATCGTTCACATGTGGTGCCCATGACTGACAAGGAAGCGCTCCGGCGCATTATTTTGGCAGAAAAGCCCGATGTTATCGTTCCTGAAATTGAAGCGATTGCCACCGATTTGCTGGTGGAACTTGAAGAAGCGGGCGTGGCAAGGGTGGTACCCACCGCCCGTGCCGCACGACTTACCATGAATCGTGAGGGTATTCGCAGGCTGGCTGCAGAAACCCTTGGTGTGCCGGTTTCGCCCTACCAGTTTGTTGATACGCTTGATGAGCTTGAGGCAGCCATCAATAATGAAATTGGCTATCCCTGTGTGATCAAGCCGGTCATGTCCTCCTCGGGTAAGGGGCAGTCGGTGCTCAAATCTGCCGCAGACCTGGAAAAGGCCTGGATGTATGCCCAAGAGGGTGGACGCACCGGTAAAGGCAGGGTAATTGTCGAAGGGTTTATCAATTTCGATTATGAGATAACCCTGCTGACGGTTCGATATCGTGATCCCGTTAGCGGTCAGGTCCAGACCGCTTTTTGCGAACCGATTGGCCATAAACAGCTTGATGGTGATTATATTGAAAGCTGGCAGCCGCATCCCATGAACCCGAAAGCCCTGGACAAAGCCCGGGAAATTGCCCGAACCGTAACTGAAAACCTTGGCGGCATGGGTGTGTTTGGGGTGGAATTGTTTGTGGCAGGTGAGCAGGTCTGGTTTTCCGAAGTCAGTCCGCGACCCCATGATACCGGCATGGTTACCATGATCAGCCAGTTACAAAGCGAGTTTGATTTGCATGCCCGGGCCTTGCTGGGTTTGCCGGTTAATACGCAATTGCGTCAGCCGGGTGCCAGCAGCGTGATTTATGGCGGTATTGAAGCCAAGGCCATAAAATTTGCCAATGTGGCGCAGGCACTGGCAGAAGAGGGAACCGACTTGCGCTTGTTTGGCAAGCCAGAGTCTTATGTAAAACGGCGTATGGGCGTTGCCCTGGCATCGGCGGCAGAGGTGCAGCAGGCGCTGGAAAAGGCCAGACGCGTTTCTTCGACTGTTACGATTTCAGCAGCAGACCAGGCGTTGGCACGATAACCGTGTTTTTTCGTAAATTTCATCAACCTACCTTGAGAAACCATGATGATTGATCCCAATGAGCTTGTTCGTAATGCGATACGAAGTGTGCCTAACTGGCCCAAGGAAGGCATTACATTTCGGGATATTACGCCCGTGCTTCAGGATCCGCGCAGCTTTCGTGCCTTGATTGATATTTTTGTTTACCGTTACATGCGCCAGCGCATGGATCTGGTAGCCGGTGTCGATGCGCGTGGATTCATTATTGGCAGTGTGCTGGCCTATGAACTGAATCTGGGTTTTGTACCGGTGCGTAAAAGCGGCAAATTGCCCTTCAATACGGTAGCCGAAGAATATAAGCTGGAATATGGCAATGCCAGTGTCGAGATGCACACGGACGCAGTGCTGCCTGGCCAACGGGTTTTGCTGGTTGATGACCTGATTGCCACCGGTGGTACCATGGTTGCGGCAAGTCGTTTGTTGCAGCGTCTGGGTGCCAATGTGGTTGAGGCCGCAGCTATTATAGATTTGCCCGATCTTGGTGGATCCACGCTGATCCGCGAAAGCGGTTTGTCGGTTTTTACGGTTTGTGAGTTCTGATAAATGGAATAAAAACGGTGCAAATTAACATTGCCCCGTTTTTGTCTTGATGCAGTAACCGCTTATAAAAACAGTTTGTAGGCGGGATTGTCGGTTTCCTTGACGAATGGATAACCAATAGTTGACAGGAATTCCTTGAAGGCTTTTTTGTCTGCCGGTGGCACCTGGATGCCTACCAGGACGCGGCTGTAATCGGCTCCTTGATTCCGGTAATGGAAGAGACTGATATTCCATTCAGGATTCATGGTGTCGAGAAATTTCATCAAGGCACCCGGGCGCTCGGGGAATTCAAAGCGGTACAATACTTCGTTTTCTGCCAGAGACGAATGCCCGCCCACCATATAGCGCAGGTGTGATTTGGCCAAGTCATCGGAAGTCAGGTCAAGGACATCGAATTTTTTGCGACGCAAGCGGGTCGCCACTTTTTCCGCCTCTTCCACCGAGCTTATCTGGACACCCACAAACACATGAGCCTTGTTGGCATCCGAGATCCGGTAATTGAATTCGGTCACGTTGCGGGAACCCAAGGCAGTGCATAACTGCTTGAAGCTGCCTTTGATTTCGGGCATGGTGACGGCAAAAATAGCTTCTTTGGCTTCACCGACATCGGCACGTTCGGCCACAAAACGCAGGCGGTCGAAGTTCATGTTCGCGCCGGAAGTGATGACTGCCACGGTTTTGTTTTTCCATTTGTGTTCAGCCAGATAGCGCTTGGCACCCGCCAGCGCCAAGGCACCCGAGGGCTCGAGAACACTGCGGGTGTCCTGGAAAACATCTTTAATGGCGGCACAAATGGCATCTGTGTCTACCGTCACGAAATCATCGACATATTCTTTTGCCAGGCGGAAGGTTTCAACGCCCACCTGTTTGACCGCTGTGCCGTCGGCAAACAGCCCGACATCGTTCAGGGTAACCCGACGTCCGGCCCGAATGCTGCGGATCATGGCGTCCGAGTCTTCGGTTTGGACACCGATTACCTTGATATCCGGGCGTAATTGCTTGATGTAGGCGGCAATGCCGGCAATCAGGCCGCCACCGCCAATGCACACAAAAATGGCATCCAGGGAATTGGGTTGCTGGCGCAGGATTTCCATGGCAATGGTACCTTGGCCGGCAATCACATCGGGGTCGTCAAAAGGGTGTACGAAAGTCAGGTTTTGTTCTTTTTGCAGCGTTAGGGCGTGTTCGTAGGCTTCGGTATAACTGCCGCCGTGCAGCACGACTTCACCCCCCAGGCGCCTGACCGCATCTACCTTGACCTTGGGAGTGGAGACAGGCATGGCAATCACGGCACGGCAACCCAATTTTTTGGCGGAAAGCGCAACGCCCTGGGCGTGGTTGCCTGCCGAGGCGCAAATCACGCCATGTGAGCGTGCTTCGGCTGACATATTGGCCATTTTATTGTAGGCTCCCCGGATCTTGAAGCTAAAAACGGATTGAGTATCCTCACGTTTAAGCAAAATAGTATTCTGGATACGGGCAGAAAGCAGTTTTGCGGGTTCCAGTGGGGTCTCTGTGGCAACATCATAAACTTTTGATGTCAAAATACGTTTTAGATAATCTGTGGACATGTTGGGGGAGTTAAGGATCAAACAATATATTACAGATTAACATAGCAACTTCCGGTTTGCCCAGACTTGAATCAGGACCGGTTCATAAAAATTTACGTGAGTTACAGGTAGTATGGAAAATGAAATGATGGGAGCCGTGCAATGGCTGCTGCAAACATTGGCTTTGCCCGCAGTGGGGTTGCCGGCTATTTTTTTGATTGCCCTGGTGTCAGCAACCTTGTTGCCCATGGGCTCTGAGCCAGCCGTGTTTGCTTATCTCAAGTTGTCCCCCGATATGTTCTGGGCGGCCGTATTGGTTGCAACGGCAGGTAATACAATTGGCGGCGTGGTGTCCTACTATATGGGCTATTGGGCCAAAAAAGGGGTGGATCACTGGAAAAAAACGCATCAGTTTGCTGATGGGCAAAGTCCGGCAGCACGCTTGCAGGAAAGGCGTCGCAAGCAACAAAAACTGGGTGGTACCTATTTCAGGAAACTGGCTGTGTATTTGCGGAAAATGGGTCCCTGGGCATTGTTGTTTTCCTGGCTACCCATTGTGGGTGATCCCTTATGCAGTGTTGCAGGATGGATGAAACTGCGCTTGTTACCCTGTATTTTTTATATGGCAATTGGCAAATTTGTGCGATATGTGCTCATGACTGCTGTTTTATTGCGTCTGTTTTAGGATAAAGCCAGTTTACTTTAATAAATTTCGGGTTCTCCGCGTAAAATGATATTTATCCTCAGATATATTTCAAATTCATCCAGCCTTTTATTAGTATGAACGCACCTATTGATACCCAGATTTTGTCAGAAGCAGAGCAAGCCGGGCCGGTCCGGCGTTTGCGTGAGATTCCTTATAACTACACTTCCTTTTCAGACAAGGAAGTGGTTGGCCGCCTCTTGGGTAGTGATGCCTGGGATTTGCTGTCCGATCTCAGGGGGGTTCGCAAAACGGGTCGTTCTGCGCGTATGTTGTACGAAGTTTTGGGGGATATCTGGGTGGTCAGGCGCAACCCCTATCTTCAGGATGACTTGTTAGACAATCCCAAACGTCGTGGCCTGCTAATAGAGGCGCTTAACCATCGACTCAACGAAATCAACCGTCGTCGTGAACCTTCAAACAAAGAAAATGACAGCAAGGTCCAGGAGCTGCTCAGGCGCGCCCATAAGGCAGTGATCGAGTTTGAGGCGGAATTCGAGTATACCGAAACCCTGCGTGCTGAAGTGCTGCAGGAAATGGGTCGTATTACCCAGAAAGACAATATCAAGTTTGACGGTTTGTCACGGGTTTCCCATGTCACCGACGCGACCGACTGGCGTGTCGAGTATCCTTTTGTTGTCCTGACGCCTGATTCCGAACTGGAAATGGCGGCCCTGGTGCGTGCCTGTTTCGAGCTTAAGCTAACCATCATACCCCGTGGGGGTGGTACGGGTTATACCGGGGGTGCCATTCCCCTGTCATGGCGCTCTGCCGTGATTAACACCGAGAAACTGGATTCGCTCTCTGCAGTAGAACAGCTTGTCCTGCCCGGGTTGCAAGAGCCTGTTGCCACGATTCTGTCTGGCGCCGGTGTGGTTACGAAACGGGTTTCTGAGGCGGCTGAGGCTGCCGGGTTTGTATTTGCCGTAGATCCAACCTCTGCAGAAGCTTCCTGTATTGGCGGTAACGTGGCCGTGAATGCCGGTGGCAAGAAAGCCGTGCTCTGGGGAACCGCGTTAGACAACCTGGCCTGGTGGCGGATGGTAGACCCCGATGGTAACTGGCTTGAGGTCACCCGTCTTGAGCACAATATGGGCAAAATCCATGATGCCGGACAGGTCCGCTTTGAAGTGAAGTGGTTTGACGGCCGTTATGCGCCGGGCACAAAAGAACTGCGTACAAAAATTATCGATATCGAAGGCAGTGCCTTCCGTAAAGTAGGTCTGGGCAAGGATGTTACCGATAAATTTCTGGCCGGTTTGCCTGGTGTCCAGAAAGAAGGCTGTGATGGGCTGATTACTTCTGCCCGCTGGGTGCTGCACCGCATGCCCAAGCATACCCGCACGGTCTGTCTTGAATTTTTCGGGCAGGCCCGTGATGCTGTGCCGTCAATTGTTGAAATCAAGGACTATCTTGATACCGAAGGCCGTAAAACCGGTGCCATACTGGCCGGACTCGAGCATCTGGACGAGCGCTATTTGCGGGCGGTGGGTTATGCTACCAAGAGCAAACGCGACGCTTTCCCGAAAATGGTGCTGATTGGCGATATTGTCGGTGATGATGAAAATGCGGTGGCTGCGGCCGCCAGTCAGGTGGTGCGCCTGGCCAATGGCCGTAGCGGGGAAGGCTTCGTTGCGGTCAGTGCCGAGGCACGCAAGAAATTCTGGGCTGACCGTTCCCGTACCGCCGCGATTGCCCGTCATACCAACGCGTTCAAAATCAACGAAGACGTTGTGATTCCCCTTGATCGCATGGGTGAATACACCGAAGAAATCGAACGTATCAATATTGAGTTGTCTACCCGTAACAAACTCAAGCTGGTAGAAGAGCTTGAGGCTTTTCTTGATACCGAATTGCCCGTTTACAAATCGGAAGATTTTCTTGATGAAGAGCTGACCCGTGAAGAAGTGATTGGCAGCCGCATTGAAGAAGCCCGTGAGGTGCTTGGCTTGACGGCTTCGCGCTGGTCATGGTTGCTGAACAATATGGATGAGTCCCTGGCTGGCAGCCTTGAAAAACTTTCCCTGCTGGGTATGGACGAGTTGATGGAAGTCCTGAAGCCGCGATTGCAGGAGCAGCCCGAGTGCCGGATTTTTGATGTATTGCAGGATCGCACCATTCGGATTTCCTGGAAGAAAGAAATCCTGGCCAAAATGGAAGTGATTTTTTCTGGTGCGGACAGGGCGGCAGTCCTTACCGAGATGCAGGCTATTCATGACCGCGTCCTGAAAGGCCGGGTGTTTGTTGCCTTGCACATGCATGCCGGTGACGGTAATGTGCATACCAATATTCCGGTTAACTCGGACAATTATGAAATGCTGCGTGAGGCCAATGAAACGGTTGTGCGCATCATGCAAATTGCTCGTGACCTGAACGGGGTGATTTCAGGTGAGCACGGCATTGGCCTGACCAAGCTGGAATTCCTGACTGACGCCGAACTGGCTCCGTTCCGCCAGTACAAGCAGGAAATTGACCCCGAAGGGCGATTCAATGCGGGCAAGCTGTTTGCGGGTTCCGACCTGCGCAATGCCTGGACGCCCAGTTTCAACCTGTTGGGCCATGAATCCCTGATCATGAAGCAAAGTGATATTGGCGCCATCTCAAGTTCTATCAAGGATTGCCTGCGTTGTGGCAAGTGCAAGCCGGTCTGTGCCACCCATGTGCCACGGGCCAACCTGCTGTACTCGCCACGCAACAAGATTCTGGCCACTTCCCTGTTGGTTGAGGCATTCCTGTATGAAGAACAAACCCGCCGGGGCATTAGCCTGAAACATTGGTCCGAGTTTGAAGATGTTGCCGAACATTGCACCTTATGCCACAAGTGCTATAACCCCTGTCCGGTGGATATTGATTTTGGGGACGTTAGCATGGCCATGCGGACGGTACTCAATCGTATGGGCAAGCAATCGGTTCGTCCAGGCAAAACGGCCGCCATGTTTTTCCTGAATGCCACTGACCCCACCACGATTAATGTGACCCGCAAGGTCATGGATCTTGGTTACAAGGCCCAGCGACTGGGTAATGAGGTCCTTAGTTCGGTTGTCAAAAAACAAACGGCCCATCCGCCAGCAACAATTGGGCGTGCTTCCCTGCGCGAAGAAATCATTCACTTCGTGAACAAGAAAATGCCAGGTGGTTTGCCTAAGCAAAGTGCCCGTAAACTGCTGGATATCGAAGATAAGAATTTTGTGCCGATTATTCGTGATCCACATAAAACCAGTGCCGATACCGAAGCTGTGTTCTATTTCCCGGGTTGCGGGTCAGAGCGCCTGTTTTCCCAGGTAGGGTTGGCCACCCAGGCCATGCTGTGGCATGCCGGGGTACAAACCGTACTGCCACCGGGCTATCTGTGCTGTGGCTATCCACAACGTGGTAACGGCCAACTGGACAAGGCTGAACAGATCATTACCGACAACCGGGTCCTGTTCCACCGGATGGCGACTACTCTGAACTATCTTGATATTAAAACGGTTGTCGTCAGTTGTGGTACCTGTTACGATCAGCTTGCAGGCTATGAGTTTGAAAAGATATTTCCGGGCTGCCGCCTGATTGATATCCATGAGTACCTGCTTGAAAAAGGCTTGAAACTGGATGGTGCCACTGGGAAGCGGTATATGTACCATGATCCTTGCCATACGCCCCTGAAGCAACAGGATCCCATGAAAACGGTGAAATCCCTGGTGGGTGATACCACCATCAAGGCGGATCGCTGCTGTGGTGAGTCTGGTACATTGGCGGTTAGCCGTCCCGATATTTCCACTCAAATTCGATACCGCAAGGAAGAGGAGCTGCGTAAGAACTCAGCCGCAATGCGCGCTGATGGCTTTGCCGGCGAGGTCAAGCTGTTAACTTCCTGCCCTTCCTGTTTACAGGGGCTGGCGCGTTATCAGGGCGATATAGCCATTGATGCCGATTATATTGTGGTGGAAATGGCTCGCCATATACTGGGTGAAAACTGGATGGCTGATTATGTCAAGAATGCCAATACAGGTGGCATCGAGCGCGTTTTGGTGTAAATAGCACCAAACCATCAGGCATGTGCAAGGCAAGGGTTATAACAGCCCTTGCCTTTTTAACGCCTCGTGTATTTGCCGTGCAAAGTCGGCAGCACCAGGCTGGTCACCGTGAATGCACAGGGTATCCGCCTGTATGGGAATCTGTTTGCCGGAAAGTGCAGTCACATGGCCCTTTTCCAGCATGGAAATGACTTGTTGTATGGCCTGTATAGGGTCGCTGATAATAGCGCCGGGCGTACTACGGGGGGTAAGGGTACCATCATCCTGATAGCTGCGATCGGCAAATACCTCGTGTGCAACTTGCAGGCCCATTTCTTGCGCGATGAATGCTTGTCGGCTATTGGCCAAGGCATATAAAACCAAAGAACCGTCAATATCCATGACGGCTTGTGCGATGGCTCGCGATAACGCGTCGTTATTGGCGGCCATGTTGTAAAGGGCACCGTGTGTTTTGACGTGATGCAGGCGGCCCCCCTGGGTTTTGGCTACCGCCGCCAACGCGCCGATTTGGACCACAACCAGGTCATAGGCCTGGTCGGGAGAAATAGGAAAAGGCCGCCGTCCAAAACCTGGCAGGTCATTCAGGCCGGGATGCGCGCCAATATGTACCTGGTATTTGATGGCATTGGCCACGGTCTTGCGCATGATGTGGGCATCGCCACCATGAAAGCCGCAGGCAATATTGATTGAGGTGACGTGGGGCATGACGGCATCATCGTTGCCCATGGTCCAGGGTCCATAACTTTCACCCATATCACAATTGAAATCCAATTTTTTCACCGGTATTGCTCCTTTGCATGCTTAAAGGTAACACTGTGACAATTGCAGTGCAATCAGCGCCAGCTGTTTTTGCAATGTCATGAACTTTTTTTCCCGATCAAGCATTAATCTTTGTGCCTCTTTCAGGTCGAGCAGGGAAAAGGTGCAATGCTCGCCCGGTAGCATTTGGGCCAAAACCGGGAGATCAGCCGAAATGACATTCGCGATTTTGGGGTAGCCACCGGTGGTTTGGCGGTCTGCCATGAGGATAATCGGATTGCCATCAGGCGGTACCTGGATGGAGCCGAATGCTGTGGGTTCGGACAAGATCTGCAAGGGTGACTGCAAGGCCAGGACCGGGCCTTGCAGGCGGTATCCCATGCGTTCGGATTGTGGTGTTATCCTGAAGGAGTCGTTAAGGAAACGCGCCTGGGATTCACGGGTGAAATGATCCCAATGATAGCCCTTGATGACCCTGATGCCGTGTTTTTTCTGCAAGCCTAAATTGGCGGGAAGATAAATTTCAAGGGCATTGAAAAAATCCAGCAGGGTTTGGCGGTGCTGGGAGGCCAGCGGTTTTTTGATTTCAATCCGGTCCTGCTTTTTCAGTGCCCGCCCGTGATAGCCGCCCAATCGGTTTTTCAGGTCAGTACTGCAACTGCCCATCATGGCGGGCAATTCAAATCCGCCATGTACGGCCAGGCAGGTGCGTGCCATGGCAGAACGCGGGTCTGGCCTGAAATGCAGCGTTTGCCCGGCCTGTATCAGAAAGGGGCGATTGACGGGTATGGGGGTGTCATTGGCAAAGGCATGTATCGGAGCGCCACTGAAAGCGATGCAGGCATCTTCTTCAAACAACAGCCTGGGACCGCTTAAGGTGATTTCCAGTACTGTCTCGGAAGGCGGATTACCAGCCAGTAAATTGGCCAGCCGCAGGCTGCTCTGGTTCATGACACCGCCAACGGGTACGCCAATTGACTGAAACCGGTGCCTGCCTTCATCCTGAAAGGTGGAAAGCACGCCTGGGCTAATGACCTGGATGCTCATTGTTATCCTGCTTTAGGGTTGCAAACGTTTCCTTGCTGATTGCCTTGAAACGGACCATGTTTCCGGGGGACAGGAGTGAGTGGGGGGCACGTTCCGGGTTAAACAGTGCAATCGGTGTCCTGCCGATAATATGCCAGCCGCCTGGTGAGGCATGGGGGTAAATGACGGTTTGCCGGTTGGCGATGGCGACCGAGCCGGCAGCGATGGCAAGGCGTGGGGTGGCCAGGCGCGGGACATCCAGTTTTTCATCAAGGGTGCCCATGTACGGCATGCCTGGTGCAAAGCCCAGCATGAAAACCCGTGCCGTACGTGACGTATGCAAGGCAATGATCTGTTCAATGCTGCACTGGAATTTGCTTGCCAGTAACTCAAGGTCGATGCCATATTCAGGATCATAACAAACCGGGATTTCAACGGTTTTTTCGGCTGCTGCCTTGGCAGGGTCATGCTGTTGTTTCAGCAATGCGTCCAGAGTATGGCAAAGATTTTCATAGGGCATGTTGCCCCAGCAGGAAGCCTGGTAATGCACGCCCACGCAGTTATAGGCGGGCACAATGTCGCTGATGCCAGGCAGGCAGGCGTTGGCAATGCTTCGGGCCGCCTGCAGGCAAAGCTGGCTGATCCGGGTGCTGATGCCTTCAGGCGTGAAGCGGATGATCAGGCACGCATCACCTTCAGGCGTGAACTGCCAGTTTTTTTGATGAACGGGTGTCGGGCTCATTAATAATGCTATCGGGGGGAAATATGATGCTGAATGTACTTCCCTTGTTGATTTCGCTGTCGATGACCAATTTGGCATTATGCCGTATTATGATGTGTTTTGTAATGGCCAGGCCCAGTCCGGTGCCGCCCGAGGCCCGTGAGCGGCTTTTGTCGACCCGGTAGAAGCGTTCCGTGATGCGGGGAATATCCTGTTTGGAAATGCCCAGCCCGGTGTCTTTGACACTGAAAACGGCATTGCCTTTGTCGTCCTTATGCCAGCTGACGGTAATGGTTCCATCGGCAGGAGTATATCGAACGGCATTGGTCATCAGGTTGCTGATGGCTGAAGATATTTCGGTTTGCTGGGCATTAATGGCCAGTTTGTCGTCTATGTCAAAAATGAATTTGTGCTTGCCTTTGGACAAGGAGTGGGCCTGTTGGCCGGCAGACTCGATCAGCTGGGCCAGCACCAGTTTTTGCCCATTGCTGGCCTGGGTGGATTCCAGCGTGGACAGGGTCAGTAAATCGGCAACAATCGCCATCATGCGCTGGGCCTGCTCGTGCATGAGCGTTTCGTATTGTTTGCGTTGTTCAGGAGAAACCGCTTCGGGAGGCAGGTCTTGCAGTGTTTCCAGGAAACCGATTAGAACGGTAAGCGGTGTGCGGATTTCGTGAGAAACATTGGCCACAAAGTCTTGTTGCGTGGTGCGCAGTTTTTCGAGCTGCGTGATATCCTGGCAGAGCATCAGGATGCCTTCTTCCGAATATTGGTTCAGGTCAAATTTAAGGCATCGGAACTGGCCATCCGATTCCATGTGGGTGACAAAAGAATCGCTCCAGTCACCATTTTGTGCATATTCAATAAATTCGGGCAGGCGGACCAGGTTGAAAATGTTATATCCCTTGTCTTGCTCATAACTAAGGCCCAGCATTTTTTCCGCCAGGCCGTTACACCATTCGATATGGAAATTGCGGTCTAGTGTTATGGCAGCGGCGGGCAATGCTTGGGCGGCAGATAAAACACTGTGGGACAGGTGTTTGAGTGCTTTCAGTTCGTTGCCACGAAAACGCAGGATCTTGTAAATGGGCGTGACAATGTCATCATATTTGCCAAGATCGGGAGAGGGCGGATTTTCAGTATCCCTGGCCCATTTGACGGTAAGTTGGAAGTACTTGTCTTCGAGGTAATAGTAAATCGCAAAGATGAGCCCCAGAGAGACGATACCCCAATAACCCTGTGCCAGATATTGAATGCCCATGCAGAACAATACTGCGAAACAAAGCCATAGCAAGGGTTTTATCCATCTCATGATAAGCAACCACCGGGCCTGTATGCCCAAAATAACGTGTAAATGAAGGGTAAATAACAGGCCGTTTGGTCTGCCAACGGGATTTTATCGCATTATGCGGTCGTTATTGTGGAAGACGGGTGGTGAAACGGTACCCGCTGCCACGAACGGTTTCAATCAGGCCATGATGGTCCGAGGGTTCAAGCGCTTTGCGCAAACGGCGGATATGGACATCGACCGTTCTTTCTTCAAGAAACACATGATCTCCCCACACCTGGTCAAGTAGCTGGCTGCGGGTAAAGACACGTTCGGGGTGGGTCATGAAAAAATGCAAAAGGCGGAATTCAGTGGGCCCCAAGGGCAGGTTGTTGCCATTGCCGGTAATTCGGTGGGAAACCGGATCCAGTTTAAGGCCGGCAATTTCAATTTCATCATCGGTCAGTTGTGGTGCCCGGCGACGTAAAACCGCCTTGATGCGTGCCATTAGCTCTTTGGGTGAAAAGGGCTTTGTAATATAGTCGTCGGCACCACTTTCAAGGCCTTCAACTTTATCTTCTTCAGCGCTTTTGGCTGTTAGCATGATGATGGGAATGCCCTTGGTCCGTTCATCGGACCGCAGGCTTCTGGCCAGGCTCAGGCCCGAAGCACCGGGTAGCATCCAGTCCAGCAGAATCAGGTCAGGGAGCTCTGCGTTGATCAGGATTTTTGCCTGTTCAGCATCAAGTGCGCGTAAAACTTTATGACCTGCAAAGGATAAATTGACGGAAATGAGTTCCTGAATTGCCGGCTCATCTTCTACTACGAGGATTGTGCTTGCCATAATGAAGTAAAATTTGTAATGGTACCAATGTTAAAATGCAATACTTATGTATGACACTTATGGTATTGCCTAATTATGTCATGTTTGTGACAACACTCCGTTTAAATAAGATTATTGTATGAAACCTGATACGAACCAAGAAAGCAGCGAAAATTCAACCACCCATTTCGGCTTCAAGACCGTCAATGAATCCGAAAAGGCCAGCAAGGTGGCGGAAGTCTTTCACTCGGTGGCTTCCCGTTACGATGTCATGAATGATCTTATGTCGGTAGGGTTGCATCGGGTCTGGAAAGTGTTCACCATTGGCCGGGCCAATGTACGCCGGGGCATGAAGGTGCTTGATATCGCCGGAGGCACCGGAGACCTTGCCCTGGCTTTTGGGAAAAAAGTGGGGGATACTGGAGAGGTCTGGCATACCGATATCAACAGTTCCATGTTAAGTGTGGGCCGTGACCGTCTTATCGACAAAGGTGTCGTCTTGCCTACAGCGGTTTGTGACGCTGAGTACTTGCCGTTTCCCGATAATTATTTTGATTGCGTAACGGTGGCATTTGGTTTGCGCAATATGACACATAAAGAAAAAGCGCTGGCTGAAATGTTCAGGGTGCTCAAACCGGGCGGCAAACTGCTGGTACTTGAGTTTTCCAGGGTTTACAAGCCACTGGAACCTGCTTATGACTGGTACTCTTTCAATATATTGCCTTGGCTGGGCAAGAAAATTGCCAGCGATGAAGACAGTTACCGTTACCTGGCCGAATCCATTCGCATGCATCCTGACCAGGAAACGCTGGCAGGCATGATGCGTGAAGTTGGCTTTGATCGGGTGCAGTATTTTAACCTGACTGCGGGCGTTGCCGCTGTGCACGAGGGTATCAAGCTGGGCTGAAAGCAAGCTCGGTTGGTGTCATAAAACAGGGCAGGGAATGGTTGAAAAGTAGTGTTTTGAAACAATAGCCTTGCCTTTTTGGTTTTTTTTACTTGTGAAAACGTTCAGCTTTTTGTAAGATTAGCCGATACGCCTGCGAAGGCAGGCCCGATTATATACAAGGAGCTAGTTTTAATGACTAAGAAATGGTCCAAATTTTTAGCCGCGGCATTGGTGGTGGTATCAACCTCCGCCATGCTGACGGTTTCTTTTGATGCCGAAGCGCGTCGCATGGGTGGTGGTAGCAGCGTTGGCCGTCAGTCCAGTAACGTTACTCAGAATCGTGCAGCAACGACTCCTCCGGCAGCTGCCAATACAACACAGCGTTCTGCAGCCGCTGGCAGTACAGCTGCTGCAACCGGTGCTGCTGCGCAAAAAAGCGGTTTTTCACGCTTTTTGGGACCTATCGCGGGCATCGCCGCTGGCTTGGGTATTGCAGCCTTGTTATCCAGCATGGGCTTAGGTGGCGCTTTTCTTGAGTTCCTTTCCAGCGCAATCCTGATTGGTATTGTCATTTTTGCCATCATGTTTATCGTTCGCCGCCTGCGTGGTGGCGTAGCCAAGCCTGCCATGCAAGGTGCCGCTGGCAATAACAATATGTATCGCCAGAACGAACAGCAGCCCATGTTTGGCCAAAAGCCGGCCATGCCTGCCGCCGCGCCGGCCCCTGTGGCTGCGCCGGTTTCAACGACCCAGCCCGAAGTGGTTGCTGCCGAAAACCCCAATGTTGATAAAACCTGGTTTGTACCGGCCGATTTTGACACGCCTGCTTTCTTGCAGAATGCCAAGCAACAGTTCAAGGCCATTCAGGGTATTTGGGACAAGGGCGATATACCGGCCCTTAAAGAATACCTCACTGACGACCTGATTGCCGAGCTGACACCGCAAATTACCGCTCGTGCCGGCCAGACTGTGACTGAAGTGGTGCTGCTCAATGCAGAGCTGCTGGGTATCGAACAGGTCAATGACGGTCACTTGGCCAGTGTCCGCTTCTCTGGCATGCTGCGTGAAGAGGTGAATACTGCCGCATTCCGTTTTGAAGAGGTATGGAACTTGTACAAGCCCGAGCAGGGCGGGTGGCTGTTGGCGGGTATCCAGCAAATTCCCGTTGACTCTGCATCTTGATGCCATCTGATTGCTGTGCCTGCTTTTTAATTTAATTGGCCGGCCTATAATCATAAAGGCGCTCTTTTATAGGGCGCCTTTATTTGTTTGTGCTTGATTATATTGGTGGCCTTGCCAGCCTGGATTCTTTGTTCCGCTTAGGTTTATGGCAGGGCCATGACAAAAAAAGGTAAACTTGAAGTTTGTTTGCCAAACTGTTTTTTCTGCCGGACGCATCAAATGTTCCCCTCTTTTCTTCATCCTAATCAGGTTTCCGTTAATCTGCTGAACGCCTTACTTAACCGAGAGCCTTGGGCCAAGGATAAGGTCGCTGCGCATGCAGGTAAAACCGTGCGGATCAATATCGCCCGTTTTTCGTTCCTTTATACCCTGCACTATGATGGTTCATTAAGCGTGGCTGATGCCGCGATCGTTCCCAACGTGAGTCTTTCCTTGCCTGAAGACAAGTTTAGCGAACTTCCCGATGCCATCCGTAATCGTGATAATCCCCAGCTTTTGTCTTCCTTGCTGCACCTTGAGGGTGATGCCGGGCTGGCTCAACTGGTGTCAGACCTGGCCCGCGACTTGCGTTGGGATGTCGAGCATGACCTGAGGCGTATGGTTGGCCCCATTCTGGCCAAACGGCTTATCAAAAGTTTTGGTTTTGTTCGGGACAACGGGCAGGAACTGGTCCGCCGGGGGGCGGAAAATGTCAGCGAATATTTGTCTGAAGAGGCGCGCATGATATTGTCGCGTCCTGCTTTTGAAAGCTTTCAGGAACAGGTGAAGCAAAAAAACCAACGGTTGGATGACTTGCAAAACAGAGTCCGGGCACTGCAAACCAAACGAAGTGACCGGGGTGTTTCATGATGATGACTTTTTTTCGGCTTATCAGGATTATTTTAATTTCAATCCGGTATGGCCTGGATGAACTGGTTTTAAGCGGTATCAAGCATCCTGTTGCAACTAATTTGCTGAAGGTGGTTCGTCTTGGGCGTAAATACAAGAAACCGCGTGGCGAGCGATTGCGCCTGGCGCTAGAGTCATTGGGCCCGATATTTGTCAAATTCGGGCAAGTGTTGTCGACCCGGCGTGACTTGGTTCCCCTTGATATTGCCGATGAATTGTCGGCTTTGCAGGACAGGGTCCCGCCATTCTCATCTGAGCTTGCCATCGAAAGCATTACCAAGGCTTTTGGAAAGTCTCCTGATCAACTGTTTGCCAAGTTTGATCCTGTTCCGGTGGCATCGGCTTCGGTTGCCCAGGTCCACAGGGCGGTGTTGCATGATGGGCGACAGGTAGCGGTTAAGGTGCTCAGGCCCGGCATGCTTGAGGTGATTGAGAAAGACCTGGCCATCATGCGGGTATTTGCCGGCTTGATACAAAAAATGTTGGCTGATGGCCGTCGCCTTAAGCCTCAGGAAGTGGTGGCCGAATTTGATAAATACCTGCATGATGAACTGGATTTGCAGGTTGAAGCCGCTAATTGCAGTCAGTTAAGACGTAATTTTTCTGCCAGTCCCGAGCGTAGCCAGCTGATCATGGTGCCCGAGGTTATCTGGAACCTGACTTCCAAAACGGTTTTTACCATGGAATGGATGGACGGGATTCCGGTCAGCCAGGTTGAGCGCTTGCGCAAGGCGGGGGTAGATATCAAGAAACTCGCGCGCATGGGGGTGGAAATTTTCTTTACCCAGGTGTTTGAAGACGGCTTTTTCCACGCAGACATGCATCCGGGCAATATCCTGGTGTCAGAGCAGCCCGCTTCCATGGGCAAGTACATTGCTCTTGACTTCGGGATTGTTGGCTCCCTTTCCGAATTTGATAAAAACTATTTGGCCCAAAATTTCCTGGCATTTTTCCAGCGCGATTATCGTCGCGTGGCCCAGCTCCATATTGAATCGGGCTGGGTACCGCCAAATACCCGAGAGGAAGAGCTTGAGGCGGCTGTGCGGGCGGTATGTGAACCGCATTTTGATCGGCCTCTTTCTGAGATTTCATTAGGGCAAGTGTTAATGCGGCTGTTCCAGACTTCCCGCCGCTTTAATGTTGAGATCCAGCCCCAGCTTGTCCTGCTGCAGAAAACCCTGCTTAATGTTGAAGGGATGGGTCGTGAACTGGATCCTGATCTGGATTTATGGAAAACTGCCAAGCCTTTCCTGGAAAAATGGATGTGGAACCGTATTGGACCTAAAGGACTGCTTGAGCGCATCAAGCATGAGGCCCCCCAATGGTCGCAGATCATTCCCGAATTGCCCCGTTTGGTGCATGCCAGCCTGGCTCGTGATTATAGTCAGCCCCAGCTCAGGAAAGAACTGGAAAAACTTAACCAGACGCAGGTCAAGACCAAACGGGTGTTAACCGTAGTCGGGATTGTCCTGGCACTTAATGCATTTCTTTTCTTGTGGCTGGCAGTCAATGCAGGCTTGTTCAATAAATAAGGAGTTGAGGCAATAATGACGATTCGCTTTGAAAAAAAAATACTCAGTCGCGAGCAATGTTTGCAGGCAGTGGAAAAGGGTGAATTAAAGCGTCCCCTGGTATTTACCAATGGGGTGTTTGACATCTTGCATCGCGGACATGTCAGTTATCTTGATCAGGCGGCACAACTGGGTGCTACGTTAATTGTTGCCGTCAATACCGATGAGTCGGTACGACGCCTGGGCAAGGCGCCCGACCGCCCCTTGAATAGTCAGGAAGACCGGGCGGCTTTGTTGGCGGCATTGTCTTGCGTAAGTGCCGTTACTAGTTTTGCTGAAGACACGCCGCTTGAGCTGATAGAGCAGCTAAAGCCAGACATTATTGTCAAGGGTGGCGATTATGAAATGGAAAAACTGCCAGAAACGGCAAGGGTAAAAAGCTGGGGTGGCAAGGCAATAGCCATTCCCTTTGAGTTTCAGCGCTCCACCACTTCCCTGGTGAATAAAATCAGGGAAGCAGGGCAGGCGCCTGAAGAGAATGCCTAGAACTTGAAGTGTGAAACGGTGGTGCCACTAAGTGGCTTGATGCAGGTTTCAAACAAAGATTCGGTTTCGAAGGAGGCGGCTGTGGTACGGGTAATCCGTACGGCAGTCATGGCGGGAGCCTGACCTACAACAGCAACCAGGCGACCACCGATGGCAAGCTGGTATTTCAGGGAGTCCGGGATGCTGGGCAGGGAACCGGTAACCAGAATGGCATTGAACTCGGCCGAGCCCCAGCCAGTGCGGCCATCACCAATTTCAACATTGACATTGCTGATTTTTTCACGCTGCAGATTTTCCTTGGCGAAAGCGGCGATATGCGTATCGATTTCGATGCTGAGAACCTGTGCACACAAGCGACTGAGCAAGGCAGCCTGAAAGCCTGAACCCGTACCGATCTCCAGTGCTGCATCAGTGGGCTTTAATTGAAGTTCCTGTGCCAGGCGCGCCTCTATTTTAGGTGGCAGCATGGTCTCATGGGTATCAATTCCGTTGATGACCAATGGAATTTCAATATCGGAAAAAGCCAGGTTTTTGTAGCGTTCGGGAACGAAGTTCTCGCGCGGCAATGCAAGCATGGCATCCAGTACTGCACTATCAAAAACATTGGCCGGGCGGATCTGCTGCTCTACCATGTTAAAGCGGCTTTGTTCAATTAAAGATGTTGGGGCATTCATATTGGCTTCTTGTAATCATTCAAATGAAAGTTGGACCTATTGTACTAAGATCATTCGTGTTTTGTCGTAATCCTTACCACCATGCATGAAAATGTTGCACGGGACCGTGACCGTTGCCAACCGTAAGCCGGTCTGCCTGGGCAATTGCGGCAACCAGGTAGGCCTTGGCCTGTTTTGTGGCTTCCGGGATGTTTTGGCGTTGCGGCAAGAGGGCGCAAATGGCCGCTGATAGCGTGCAACCGGTGCCATGGGTGTTTTTGGTGGCTATCCGCTGTCCGGGCAGTTCTATCATTTGGTCGCCGTTATACAGCAAGTCGATGGTGTCATTGCCTGGCAGGTGTCCGCCTTTAAGCAGAACCCATTTGTTCTCTCGGTCAGACATCAGTTTGCGCAGTTTTTCTGCAACACGGTACATTTCCTTGATGGTCTCAACCGGACGGGAATCAAGCAGGACACCGGCTTCGGGCAGGTTGGGCGTAATCATGGTAGACAGGGGAATCAGTGCATCTTTTAATGCATGAATAGCATTTTTTTCAAGCAGTACATCCCCGCTTTTGGCGACCATGACAGGGTCCAGCACAATATATTCGGGCTTGAATTGTGCCAGCTTTTCGGTAACTGCCAGGGTGACTTTCTCATGGCCTAGCATGCCGATCTTGACTGCGTCAATGCGTACATCCTGAAAAAGGGTGTCCAGCTGCAAGGCGACAAACTCGGGGGTGATTGCCTGTACACCGGTCACACCCTGCGTATTTTGTGCGGTAAGTGCCGCCACGACAGCACAGGCATAGGTGCCCAGGGCACTCATTGTTTTTACGTCGGCCAGTATGCCGGCTCCGCCGGAAGGATCCATCCCGGCAATGGTAAGTGTATTGTTAATCAAGTCCAGTCCGTATTTATATCTGTTCAGAATGCCAATAATGATAACTTAAATTGCGTGCCGGGTTGAAGAGGGCTAGCCTTGCCTGATAAGCTGTTCAGCCCGCTGGTGGATGGATTGCAGGATGGTTTTGAGCTGTTCCTGTTCGTTCTGGTGCAGGCCTTCGAGCAGGAACTGGTTGCGGGCCAGCATGCCGGGTGCAATTTCCTGATAGACCGAGCGGCCTTTGGGCGTGACTGAAATGATCAGGTTGCGTTTGTCCTGTTCATCAACGCTTCTGGCCAGCAATTTTTTCTCTTCCAGCCGCGCAATGGCGCGACTGACCTGCATTTTATCAAGGCTTGCATGATGGGCGATGTCGGTGGCGCGCATATGTTTGCCTTGGTTGAGGGCAAACAAAACCCGCCAGTCATCCCGCATAAGGCCGTGGCGGGCCTGATAGACAGGGGCAATCGACTGGCTGACTAGTTCAGCCAATGCCGTAATCTGGTAAGGAAGGAAATCGTCCAGGTTCAGGTTCATAATGGAAAAAATGGATGAAGGCAATATAGTAACAAAAATTATTAATTTAATGATACCTAAAAAATAATGTTTTTTTAATAAATAATTGATTTTTATTAATTATTGTTGACATCAATAAATAATATTGGTTTAATGGTAACCATGGTTACTAATTAATCCGGTATCTCAAATACACACACAAAATTTTTAGAGGCAAATATCATGGCAATCCAACAAATTCATCACGTTGCTTATCGCTGCAAAGATGCAAAAGAAACCGTACTTTGGTACAAAGAAAACCTGGGTATGGATTTCGTCCTGGCCATCGCAGAAGACAAGGTTCCTTCAACCAAAGCGCCTGATCCTTACATGCATATTTTCATGGATGCCGGCAACGGCAATATCCTGGCTTTTTTTGAGGTACCCAATTCTCCGCCAATGGGTCGTGACCAAAATACGCCCGACTGGGTTCAGCATATTGCTTTTCAGGTTGGCAGCGTTGAAGAGCTGGAAGAAACCAAGGCAAGGTTGCAGGCTAAGGGCATCGACGTGATTGGGGTAACTGATCATGTGATTTTCAAGTCCATCTATTTCCGTGATCCTAACGGCCATCGTTTAGAGTTGGCGGCAAAAACCGCAACCCCTGAAATGGATCGCAAGCTTGATGAGGTGAAATGGGATATGCTGGAAGAATGGTCAAAAACCAAAAAAGCACCCAAGCATGCAGCTTGGTTGCACGAGCCAGAATTCAAGCAGTAGAACCATGATTTTATGGCCACACTATAAAGTGCTGGCCATGCCTGCTTTATTGTGACAAAAGCCCGCTGGTTAAGGCGGGCTTTTTCTATTGGATAAACAGCGTTCGTGCATCGGTAAACCGCTGTGCAAAGTAGCGGCTGCTTAAGGAGTCAACCCTGACTTTTCCCTTATTGCGACTGGACGGGGCATGCACGAATTTGTCATCGCCAATATAAATCCCCATATGAGTGTAAGGGCCCGAAGTATTGAAGAAAACCAGGTCGCCTTTTTTCAGGGCCGATTTGGATACTGGTCTTGAAACGCTGGCAATTGTTGAGGTTTTGCGAGGCAGTTTGACATTGGCGGTTTCGTTGAATACATAATTGACAAAACCGCTGCAATCAAAACCTTCTTCGGGATGGTTGCCACCATAACGATAGGGGGTGCCAATATAAGACAGGGCGTTTTTCATGACGGGTTGTCGTTTGGCAGCATCGACACTGGCGTATTTGGATGAACCGGCAAGCTTTGGACTGCTGGAACAACCCGCCAGCAGCAAGGAACAGACAAGAGCGGAAAGAAAAAAACGGATCGACATGGCGGCACCTTGGGCAAGAAAGTGTGCTTACAGTATCGCAGGCAATAAGCTGTTTATAAAGGTTTTGCCGTCATAATAAATATATTTATTTAAAATATATTGTTTTAAAACAACTAATTACTGAATTTAATTAATGTGATTTTTGAATAAATGAAATGCCTGTTCCGGTGGGCGGAACAGGCATTGCGGTGCAGGCATTTTCCTTCAATCCTGAGATCGGGCCAAAGCACGTATAATGAACCGGATGATTAACGTGGGAAACAACAATGAGTGAACAGAATAAATTTGATTTTGATTTGTTTGTAATTGGTGCCGGAAGTGGTGGTGTACGGGCTGCCCGTATGGCCGCCCAGACAGGGGCACGGGTAGCCGCTGCAGAAGGGGCTCCTTTGGGGGGGACCTGCGTGAACCTGGGATGTATTCCCAAAAAATTGTACAGTTATGCGGCGCATTATGCCGAGGCATTCGAAGAGTCGCATGGCTATGGCTGGGAAGGGGAAAAGCCGGTGCTTAACTGGGAAACCCTGAAGCAACGTAGGGCTACAGAGATCAGCCGTCTTAACGGCGTTTATGAAAACCTCTTCAAGGGGGCCGGTGTAGAGTTGGTACGCGGGTGGGCAAAATTACAAGATCCGCACACGGTTCAGCTTGATAACGGGCAAACTTATACGGCAAAGCATATCCTTATTGCTACCGGTGGCAAGCCCACCGTTCCGGATGTGCCGGGTAAAGAACATGTGATTACCTCTAATGAGATATTTGACCTGCCCGAATTTCCGCAGCGCCTGCTGGTGGTGGGTGGGGGGTATATTGCCAGCGAATTTGCTTCTATTTTTAATGGTTTGGGTTCAACGGTTATCCAGTTGTACCGCTCCGAACAGATCCTGCGTGGCTTCGATCGTGAAGTCCGTGATTTTGTGGCCGATGAAATGCGCAAGGCGGGTGTCGATATAAGGGTCAATGCGAATATCGCCTCAATTGAAAAAACCATGGAAGGCCTGAAAGCAACCCTCGAGGATGGCTCTGTCCTGGTGGCAGACCAGATTTTATATGCCACCGGCCGTGCGCCCAATATCAGTGGGCTGGGCTTTGAGGAGTTGGGTGGTGAAACCGCCAAAAACGGGGCCATCAAGGTTAACGAGCGTTATCAGACAACGATTCCTTCGATTTTTGCCCTGGGTGATGTGACAGACCGGATCCAGCTTACGCCTGTGGCCCTTGCCGAGGCAATGGTGCTGGTGGATGACTTGTTTGGTAAAAACCAGAAAAAAATGAGTTATGAATATATTCCAACAGCTGTGTTTACCCATCCCAATATCGGCACGGTAGGCTATTCAGAAGAGCAAGCCTGGGAGAAATTTGGCGATATCCGGGTATTTCGTTCCGAATTTCGTCAGCTCAAGCATACACTTAGCGGCAGTAGCGCACGGGTTTTCATGAAGCTGATTGTGGATGTGGCCACTGATAAAGTGGTAGGCATGCATATGGCGGGTGAGGATGCCGGTGAAATCATTCAGGGCTTTGCGGTTGCCGTCAAGGCAGGGGTCACCAAGGCCGGGTTTGACAGTACGATTGGCATTCACCCCACTACAGCGGAAGAGTTTGTGACCATGCGTGGTTAATCGGCAATATGCGACAGGAGGTGAAGTTTTTTTTGCATTGTGTACGCTTATTACAAATTAAATTTTTCATTTAACCTGTCTAGTTTTTGGGTCATCAAGGAATTGCCAAAATTCGGCAATTCCTTTTTTATTACATAGATAGCGTCAGGTTTTGTCGGGGTTAACCTGTCTGGTTTTCGGGATGGTTATCAAAGAATAATATTGCCATTTCGTCATAAATCATTAACTATCCTGTCATATCACCTCATTATGATGCAGCCATCTTTCGAATTAATCCTTTGTAAAAAGGCAGAAAAATGGCTTCAGCTATTCAAGTACAAAACCTGAACAAAACTTTTGGTTCCAAACAGGTTTTATTCAATATGGAACTGGATGTACCCATAGGTGCCATGGTGGCGCTGATTGGCGCATCAGGTTCGGGTAAATCAACATTACTGAGACATTTGTCGGGCCTGGCCTGTGCCGATCGGGCAAATGGCGGAACCATTCATGCATTGGGTAAACAGGTCCAGGGCGATGGTCATCTGAGCCGTGACGTGCGTCGCATTCGTTCGGATATTGGATATATTTTTCAGCAATTCAATCTGGTTGGCCGCTTAAGCGTGCTGCAAAATGTATTGCTGGGCTGTCTGGGCCGGATGTCCCGTTTGCGTGGCACCCTGGGTTTGTTTAATGCTGAAGAAAAAGAACGGGCCTTGCGCGCACTTGAACGTGTGGGCCTGCTTGAACATGCCTATCGACGTGCTTCAACCTTGTCGGGTGGCCAGCAGCAAAGGGTGGCGATTGCCCGTACGCTTTGCCAGCAGGCAGAAATTATCCTGGCCGACGAACCCATTGCTTCTCTTGATCCGGAGTCTGCCCGTAATGTGATGGATGCCTTGGCCGATATCAATAAAAAAGACGGCAAAACAGTGATTGTCACCTTGCATCAGGTGGATTATGCGGTGAAGTACTGTAAACATGCGGTTGCCCTGAAAAATGGCAAAAAGCACTTCGATGGTCCAATCAGTGGCCTGACTAATCATTTTCTGAATGATTTGTATGGGGCCGAGTTGGGGACGAATTTGTTGTTTTCCGAGCATCAAGAAACCAGGCAAGAACAAAGCGAACCAATGCTTAAGCAAGTGGAACGCAAGGTTGCCTGATTTAAATTTAAAATAAAAGTGATGTAGATGAAAAAGATATATAAAGTGCTGGCTACTTTGCCGCTCACCGTTTCTATGCTCATGGGCGTTGCACAAGCCCAGGAAGTTAAAGAGCTCAATTTTGGCATTATTTCAACCGAGTCATCCCAGAATCTGAAAAACAAATGGGAGCCTTTGCTGGCGGAGATGTCAAAAAAAACCGGCTACCAAGTGAAGGGCTTCTTTGCACCTGACTATGCCGGGATTATCCAAGGCATGCGTTTCAATAAAGTGGATCTGGCTTTGTTTGGCAATAACTCGGCCATGGAGGCCGTAGACCGAGCCAAGGGCGAGGTGATTTACCAGTTGGTGAACAAGGAAGGGCAACCGGGTTACTGGAGTTTGCTGATTACGCATAAAGACAGCCCGATCAATAGCGTTGAAGAGATGCTGGCTCAGGCGGCAAACCTGAATTTTGGCAATGGTGATCCTAACTCCACCTCGGGATATCTGGTGCCAGGCTATTACGTTTTTGCCCAAAATAATGTTGAACCAAACAAGATTTTCAAGCGTTCGATGAATGGCAATCATGAAGTCAATGCCCTGTCTGTGGCTAACAAGCAGCTTGACGTGGCCACTTTTAATACCGGTGCCATGGAGCGCCTGAAAAAGAATAGCCCTGATAAAGCCGAGAAACTGAAGGTTATTTGGAAATCTCCCCTGATTCCTGACAATCCAATTGTGTGGCGTACCGACCTGTCCGATGATGCCAAGCGTGCCATCAAGATGTTTTTTGATGCTTATGGCGATGAGGCGGTCGACATGAAGGTACTCAATGACATGGGCTTGTCTAAATTCAAACCTTCTGACAATGACCAATTATTGCCGATCCGCCAATTGGATCTGTTTAAGCAACGGTCGGCGATTGTAAGTGATGAAAAACTGAGTGCCGCGCAAAAAGAGGAAAAAATTGCCCCGTTGGATGCGGAGCTGGAAAAAATCTCTTTGCGTATGAAAGAACTTGGAAAAACCCCTTCTTGAAGTTGTTGTATTCCTTTATTAGTTCATTTGTTTTTTATTTATAACCCGAGACCAGAGATACATGATGTTTAAATCAATTTACCAGCGTGTGGGCATTTCCCTATTAGCATCGGCCCTGTCAGCAGGTGCTGTTTATGCAAAAGATAAAAAGGAAATCAATTTCGGTATCATTTCCACGGAGTCCTCACAAAACTTAAAACAGTTGTGGGATCCTTTCCTGGATGATATGTCCAAAAAAACCGGTTATGAAATCAAGGCCTTCTTTGCGCCGGATTATGCCGGGATCATTCAGGGCATGCGTTTTGATAAAGTTGACATTGCCTGGTATGGCAATAAATCAGCCATGGAAGCGGTTGATCGTGCCAATGGTGAAGTTATTTATCAAACGGTTGATAAAGATGGCAAGCCCGGTTACTGGAGCCTGTTGATCGCGCATAAAGATAGCCCGATCAATAATGTTGAAGACATGATCAGCAAAGCCAAAAACCTGAATTTTGGTAACGGTGATCCCAACTCTACCTCAGGTTTCCTGGTGCCCGGCTATTACGTTTTTGCCCAGAATAACATTGATCCGAACAAGATTTTCAAGCGTACCGTGAACGCCAGCCATGAAATCAACGCGCTCTCGGTAGCAAATAAACAGGTTGATATCGCGACCAATAACACCGAAAGCATTGACCGTTTGAAAGTTTCAAACCCTGAAAAAGCCGCACTTATCAAGGAAATCTGGCGTTCCCCATTGATTCCGGCAGATCCGATCGTGTGGCGTAAAAATTTGCCTGATGATGCCAAGGAAAAATTCACCGAATTCTTCAATACTTATGGTGACAAACCGGAAGAACTGGCTGTATTAAATGTGCTGGGCTGGGCTAAATTCAAGCCCTCCAGCAATGACCAGTTGTTGCCAATCCGTCAGTTGGAGCTGTTTAAAAAGCGTAATCAGGTGGCAGGTGACAGCAAACTGTCCGAGGCCGATAAACAGGCCCAGTTGCAAAAACTGGATGCTGACCTGGAAAAACTGGCCGCTCGCATGAAAGAACTGGAAGCCACCAAATCCTGATTTCAATAGCAGGATTTAAAAAGTGCATGGCTATTTGCCATGCACGACAGAGACAGAAAAGATATGACAACACTTACTTCACCAATCAATTTGCAAAAGCCGCAACGCAACTCTTTACTAAGCCTGTTGGGTTGGGGATTGTTCCTGGCAATCCTGGGATGGTCCTGGCAAGGGGCGGAAATGAATCCGACACTGCTGTGGAAAGACTCGGGCAACATGCTGGAATTTGCCGCAGATTTTTTTCCGCCTAATTTTACGGATTGGCAATTATATTTGCGCGAAATGATCATCACCATACAGATTGCGGTATGGGGTACGGTTTTGGCCGTGATTGCCGGCATTCCGCTGGGTATTCTTTCATCAGCCAATATTGTGCCATGGTGGATCAATCAACCCGTTCGCCGCCTGATGGATGCCTTGCGTTCAATCAATGAAATGGTTTTTGCCATGCTGTTTGTGGTTGCGGTTGGTTTGGGTCCTTTTGCCGGAACGCTCGCCTTGTTTCTGGGAACAACGGGGGTCTTGGCCAAGTTGTTTGCCGAAGCGGTCGAGTCCATTGATCCCGGCCCGGTGGAAGGTGTGCGCGCCACTGGCGCAAGTGCCTTGCAGGAAGTGATTTTCGGGGTTATTCCCCAGGTCATGCCACTGTGGATTTCCTATGTCCTCTACCGTTTTGAATCAAACGTGCGTTCCGCAACGGTTGTGGGCATGGTGGGGGCCGGTGGTATTGGTGTCTTGTTGTGGGAAGCCATCCGTGGTTTTCAGTTTGGGCAAAGTGCTGCCATCCTGTTAATCATTATTGCCGCGGTCAGCATTATTGACATGATTTCACAACGGTTACGCCGCTTTTTCATCTAAAGGATCATGGGCATTCAATTGCCCTTTTTCAACCATGAACTTGTCTAGACAAGAAGGTCCGGTTTATTTGACATTGGCAGCCACGCTAAGGGCGGAGTTGTCTATTTATCAGGCGGGAGATTTATTGCCTGGTGAATTGCCGCTGGCCAGGCGTTTTGGCGTTAACCGGCATACGGTTCGCAGGGCGTTGGATATCCTGGCCCAGGAAGGCAGCGTGATTCGCATCAAGGGTAAAGGTACCCAGGTGCTGAACCGGCCCATGCTGTATCCGGTGCGTGCCGACAGCGCCTATAGCGAGTCTTTCAGTGCCCTGGGATATAGCGCCGAGGCCCGTTTGCTGAAGGTATATCAGCGTCCCGCCAATGCTGATGAAATCAGGCATCTTCAGTTAAAGGAAGATGAAGGAATTCTTGAATATAAAACGCTCAGGCTGATCGAGGATCAACCGGTCAGCCTGATCAGTCATTTTTTTTCGCAGCGGTACGCCTTTTTGCTGAAGGATTATGCCAAAGGTTCAATGCGAGCCTATTTGCAGCAAAGGGGTTGTGAGTTGGTCAGGGTTTTCAGCCTGATTGGCGCACGTATGCCTACCGTGGATGAAGCCAGCCGTTTGCTGATATCCCATCAGCAGCCGGTGTTGACTGTCCAGACCTTATCCAGGGATCAGCATGGCAGGCCAACGGAATTGTCTTTTTCCGTCAGCCGTGCCGATCACTTTCAATATCAAGTGTTTATTAATGGAGTTAACGAGCATGACAGCTCAAGCAAACACAACCTTGCGTCAGCAATGGATGCAGGTACTGGCCAAGGCCGGTGATGCATTAATGTCTTTCGAGCGCGAACTGACCGCTGCTGCCTATCGCCGTATTCGGGCACCTGAAACCGGCATGGTGATGGTACGGGGGCGTGCCGGTGGTACCGGGCAGGCTTTCAATGTGGGTGAAATGACAGTTACCCGTTGTGTCGTCCGTCTGGAGGATGGCATGACCGGCTACAGCTACATTGCCGGACGCAACAAACAGCAGGCAGAACTGGCCGCGTTGGCCGATGCCCATTTGCAAGGCCAGGAGCATGAACGCTGGATGGAAATGCTGGTGCGTCCATTGCAGCAACAGCAACAACAACAACGCCTGCAAAGGGAAGCCGATATCGCGGCTTCCAAGGTTAATTTCTTTACGATGGTTCGCGGAGATTAGGCCATGAATTCACAGTATTTGAAACCGGCTTTTGATAACCCGGTTGACAGTGCCCAGCAGGGTTTTCGTATCGCGCTAAAGGCCATCTCAGAGCCAGGCCTGTCTCATGAGCTGGGACTGGTGGCAGAGTTGGACAGCCTTGCACCTGCCACCTATGCCTTGGCATTGACACTGCTGGACAGTGACACCACGGTGTGGCTGAGTCCCGCACTGGATACGCCGGCAGTCAGGGCAAACCTGGCTTTTCATTGTGCTTGCCCGATCACGGCGCAAGCGCAGGAAGCCGACTTTGCCTTGATGCTGGCATCCGAGGCGGATTACATCACCCTGTTAAATAAGGGTACCGACCGGGATCCCGAACTTTCTTGCACGGCTTTGGTTCAGTTGGATGCGCTTGATGGCGGAATACCTACGGTTTGGCAAGGTCCTGGCATTGAAACACAAAGAACGGTAAGCCTGCCGGTAGAAAAGATTTTCTGGCAAAACCGTCAGGTTGTCACGAAATTTCCCTGCGGTATTGATATGTACTTTATTGCAGGCGAACAGATCATGGCCTTGCCGCGCAGTACGCAAGTTAACTTTCAGCAGGAGAATTAATCATGTATGTTGCCGTAAAAGGTGGCGAAAAAGCCATCGACCATGCCCACCACCTGCTGGCCAAAAAACGTCGTGGTTCAACCGATATCCCGGAGCTGGGTGTTGACCAGATCCAGGAGCAACTGTCGATGGCTGTTGCACGCGTCATGACCGAAGGTTCACTCTACGATGAACAGCTGGCTTCACTGGCGATCAAACAATCGGCAGGTGACTTGCTTGAAGCGATTTTCCTGTTGCGGGCCTATCGTACTACCTTGCCCCGCTTTGCCGCTTCTGTGCCGCTGCAAACCAGTGAGATGCAAATGGAGCGCCGAATTTCGGCCACCTACAAGGACTTGCCGGGTGGGCAATTGTTGGGCCCCACCTTTGACTATACCCACCGTTTGCTGGATTTTACCCTGATGGCTGAAGGCAGTGAATTGCCCACGCCAGTGCTGGAGGACTTGCAGGCTGAGCCTTGCCCGCGTGTACTGGAAATGCTAGAGAAGGAGGGCCTGATGCGGGTTGAAAAGAATACTCGTGCCGAGGTGCCTGACATTACCCGTGAGCCGCTGGACTTTCCCACCAACCGCATGCAGCGTTTACAGGCGCTTGCCCGTGGTGACGAGGGTTTCATGATGGCCCTGGCGTATTCCACCCAGCGTGGCTATGGCCGTAACCATCCCTTTGCCGGAGAAATCCGTATCGGTTTTACTGAAGTCTGGATAGAGCCCGAAGAGCTGGATTTTGCCGTGCCGCTTGGCGATATCGAAATAACCGAATGTGAAATGGTTAACCAGTTTATTGGCTCCAAAACCGAGCCGGCCCAGTTTACCCGTGGCTATGGCTTGGCTTTTGGCTATAACGAACGCAAGGCCATGAGCATGGCGCTGGTGGATCGGGCCTTGTGCGCTGAAGAACTCGGAGAAGAAATCACTTCACCGGCCCAGCAGGAAGAGTTCGTGCTGATGCATTGCGATAATGTTGAAGCTGCCGGATTTGTTTCACACTTAAAACTTCCTCACTATGTTGACTTCCAGTCCGAGCTGGAATTGATCCGCAAAATGCATGCACAGGATCAGGCAGATGACGAGGCATATTCCATCCAGGAGAAACGGGCATGAGGACCGCATCGGAAAAACAGGTTCAGCAAGGGCTGACAGAGGGTTATAACTTTGCTTATCTTGATGAGCAAACCAAACGCATGATTCGCCGTGGTTTGCTTAAGGCGGTTGCCATTCCCGGTTATCAGGTACCTTTTGGTGGCCGTGAAATGCCATTGCCTTATGGGTGGGGTACGGGCGGCATGCAGGTAACGGCAGCCGTTCTTGGGCAAGATGATGTACTCAAGGTGATTGACCAGGGCGCGGATGACACGACCAATGCGGTATCAATCCGGCGCTTCTTTTCCCGCACGGCGGGGGTACAGACAACTGAAAGGACTGGGGAAGCAACGATTATCCAGACCCGTCACCGGATTCCCGAGGCTGAACTGAAAAAAGACCAGATCATGGTGTACCAGGTACCTATTCCTGAGCCATTGCGCTTTATCGAGCCGTCAGACAGTGAAACCAAAACCATGCACGCGTTGAATGATTACGGTGTCATGCATGTCAAGCTTTATGAAGATATTGCCAAATACGGGCATATTGCCACTGCCTACGCTTATCCGGTGCTGGTTGATGACCGTTATGTAATGGACCCTTCACCGATTCCAAAGTTTGACAACCCCAAACTGGACATGAGTCCGGCCCTGATGCTGTTTGGTGCTGGGCGTGAAAAACGCTTGTATGCCGTACCTCCGTACACCCGTGTAATTAGTCTGGATTTTGACGATCATCCTTTTGAAATTCAAAAATGGGATCATAGTTGCGCCATTTGCGGTAGTGATCATTCCTATCTGGATGAAATTATTGTCGATGACCAGGGAACCCGCGAGTTCGTGTGTTCGGATACCGATTATTGCAACCAGCGTGTTGCCCAGCAGGAGAAACAATAATGGCAGCTTTATCTTCAGTGATTGAAAAGACCGCGACAGCGCTGGACCAGCCTTTGTTGTCCGTCGAGAATATCTCCCGCCTGTTTGGTCCTGAAAAGGGTTGCCAGGGCGTTTCGTTCGACCTTTATCCCGGTGAAGTATTGGGTATCGTGGGGGAGTCCGGTTCGGGTAAATCCACGTTGTTAAGCGTCTTGTCAGGACGCAGCCAGCCCCAGGATGGTGTTATCACTTATCGCAACCAGCAGGGTGAAATTATTGATCTGTATAGCAGCAGTGAGGCCGAGCGCCGTACCCTGTTGCGTACCGAATGGGGCTTTGTTGAGCAAAATCCGCGTGACGGATTGCGTATGGGTGTGTCGGCCGGAGCCAATATTGGCGAGCGCCTGATGGCCCAGGGGGTGCGTAATTACGGTGTCTTGCGTCAGGAGGCCCTGGATTGGCTGCAGCATGTGGAAATTGATGCCAATCGCATCGATGACTTGCCCCGGACTTTTTCCGGCGGCATGCAGCAACGCTTGCAGATAGCCCGCAATCTGGTATCCAGCCCGCGACTGGTCTTCATGGATGAACCTACCGGTGGACTGGATGTATCGGTGCAGGCCCGTTTACTTGATTTGCTGCGCCGCCTGGTGCGTGAACTGGATCTGGCCGTGGTAATTGTTACCCATGACCTGGCTGTCGCTCGCTTGCTGGCAGACCGCTTGATGGTCATGCGCCGTTCCCGTGTCGTGGAAAGCGGCCTGACCGACCAGATTCTTGATGACCCCCAGCATCCATATACCCAGTTGCTGGTTTCATCTGTTTTACAGCCTTAAGGTGATTGTGATGCAAACAATTGTTGAAGTTAAAAATTTATACAAGACGTTCACCCTGCATCAGCAGCAGGGGGTGGTGTTGAATGTACTTAAGAATATCAGCTTTGAGGTAGGGGCTGGCGAGTGCGTGGTATTGCACGGCCATTCCGGTGCTGGCAAGTCAACCCTGATGCGTACGCTATATGGCAATTACCTGCCTGCCAGTGGCAGTATCCAGGTTTTGCACCGTGAGCAAATGATGGAAATGGTGGGTGCTGAACCGCGCCAGATTATGGCCGTTCGCCGTGAAACCATGGGCTATGTCAGTCAGTTCCTGCGGGTGATTCCACGCGTGACCTGCCTGGATGTCGTGATGGAACCGGCCCTGGCCAGAGGCTGGGCGGCAGACAAGGCAGCCCAAAGGGCGCGCCAGCTGTTAAGTCGCCTGAATATTCCCGAGCGCTTGTGGTCATTGGCACCGGGTACCTTTTCCGGGGGAGAGCAGCAGCGCGTCAATATTGCCCGTGGTTTCATGGTGAGCTGGCCGGTGATGCTGCTTGATGAGCCGACGGCTTCACTGGATGATGTCAATCGCCAGGTGGTACTGGACCTGATTGGCGAAGCCAAGCAGGCAGGTTCGGCGCTGATTGGTATTTTCCATGACAAGGCTGCCCGTGAGGTGGTGGCCGACCGCTATATTGATATGAATATCCAGGAGTCCAGTCATGCCGCATGAGCAAATTTACACAAATGCCCGAATCGTCATGGCCGATGAGGTTTTTACCGGCACAGTAGTGGTTCAAGACGGCATTATCAGCGCAATCGATGAGGGAAACAGCCAGCTTTCCGCCGCCCAGGATTTGAACGGTGATTATTTGATGCCCGGATTTATCGAGCTGCATACCGATAATCTTGAAAAGTACATGAATCCCCGCCCGGGCGTGGATTGGCCATCGGAGTCTGCCGTGCTGGCCCATGATGCGCAAATTATCGGTTCCGGCATTACCACTGTTTTTGATGCGCTGTCGATTGGTGACGTGAATCCCAAAGGCAACCGTCTTTTGCAGTTGCCACGTATGGTTGAGGCCATTGACCAGGCTAACCAGGATGGCCATACACGTGCCGATCACATGTTACATCTGCGCTGTGAAGTCAGCCATGAGAAAACCCTTGAGGTCTTCGAGAATCTGGTTGACCATGAACTGGTCAAACTGGTTTCTCTCATGGATCACACGCCTGGACAGCGTCAGTTTGTCAAATATGAGAAGTACCGCGAGTATTACCAGGGCAAGTATCACCTGAGCGATGCCGACATGGAGGCGTTTATTATTCGTCAGCGTAAAAATGCTGAGAAATACAGTGATGATTATCGCCGCAAGATTGCAGGGATTTGCCAGGAAAAAAATCTGTCCATGGCCAGTCATGATGATGCCACCCATGAGCATGTAACGGAGTCAGCCGGTTTTGGCATGCAGATTGCCGAGTTTCCAACCACCCATGAGGCTGCACAGTTAAGTCATCAATTGGGGATGAAGGTGTTAATGGGTGCTCCAAATATTGTGCGTGGCGGTTCCCATTCAGGCAATATTGCCGCTGCAGACCTGGCTACTCATGGCGTGCTGGATATTCTTTCCAGTGATTATTATCCGGCCAGCTTGTTGCAGGCTGTTAAAAAGCTCAGTGAGCAGGAAAACGGCTATGACTTACCCAAGGCAGTGGCGACGATTAGCCTGTTGCCCGCGCGGGCGGCCAATTTAAGTGATCGTGGAGAAATCAGGCTTGGTTTGCGGGCTGATCTTGTTCATGTGGCCCAGGCTGGTTCACAGTTTGTGGTGCGGCAGGTTTGGCGCGAAGGGAACAGGGTGTTTTAATGGCGGGAAAACTGGTTTACATGGTAGGGCCTTCGGGCAGCGGCAAAGACAGTCTGTTGCAGACTTTGGCAAACGATTTGCCAGAAGATTGCATCATCATGAAACGGGTTATTACACGGCCAGAAAACTCGCCAGGCGAAGTGGCGGATTCCGTTTCAATGCAAGCCTTTGAACAGATCGAGGCTGAAGGCGGATTTTCCATGAGCTGGCGAGCCAATGGCTTGGCTTATGGTATTCCGAAAGACCTGGATACTCATCTGGCGGCAGGAAAAACGGTACTGGTTAACGGTTCGCGTTCTTACTGCAGTCATGTAAGCCAGTTGTATCCCGAGGCGATTATCGTCTTGGTAGCCGTCAAGCCCGAACTGCTCAGGCAGCGCCTGATCAACCGGGGACGGGAGTCATTGCAGGAAATCACCTTGCGTTTAGAGCGTAACCGTTGTTTTGAACAGGTATTGCAAAATAAACTGGCCTTACAGCAGATCAGTTTCTTTCTTTTGGACAATTCTGGTGATTTGCAGCTGGCGGTTGAACAGTTGCGCGATAAACTGGAAACATGGTGCAGTGTCAGGATTCAATCGGCTAACGACCCGTTGCCATCCTGATATCAGCGGTATCTTGAGGTCTTTCCCCGGTGTCCAGGCTGGGGAGTTTTCTGGAGTATTTGATGAAATTGACATTTCTGGGCACCGGGGATACTGCCCAGGTTCCGGTTTATAACTGCCAGTGCCCGGCTTGCCAGCGTGCCCGCCAAGATGGACAGTTTACGCGCAAGCCAAGCAGTGTGCTGGTACAAAGCGGAGCAAGCCAGTGGCTGGTTGATACTGGCCATACAGACTTGTGCCAGCGTTTTGCGCCAGGCACGTTAAGCGGGATTTTGCAAACCCATTACCATGCCGATCATGCCCAGGGCTTATTGCATTTGCGCTGGGGCGTGGATATGCACATTCCCGTATATGGTCCGGCCGATGAGAGCGGATTTGCCGATTTATACAAGCACCCTGGCATTCTTGATTTTTCCTGGCCATTTGACGCCTTTGAAACCCGGCAGCTTAGCGAGCAATTGCAAGTGACCGCTTTGCCATTGGTACATTCAAAACCTTGTTTTGGTTATTTATTTGAAGAAGAATCAGGTAAGATTGCCTACTTGACCGATACGGTTGGGCTGGGTGCGGAGACTTACGCCTGGTTGAAAAAACAGCCGCTGGATTATTGCATTGTGGATTGTTCACATCCGCCCCGTGATACGGCTCCACGCAATCACAATGATTTGAATACGGCCCTGAAAATGTGTGAGGGCCTGACCATTGGTACTTTGCTGCTGACGCATCTTGGCCATGAAATGGATAACTGGCTCATTAACAATTCCGATTCCCTGCCGGGGAATGTCAAGGTGGCCAGGGATGGACTAATCCTGACGGTTTGATATTGTTTCTTATAGATGGTTTAATAATGTTCAGACTCATGCCCCGTTAATCGGGGCGTTATTTTTTATTTTCGCCGTAAACAAACAGGAACAACATATGCTTGAACCATTATCCTATTGGCTCAAAGCCTGGGAATATGATGTGACGGAAAACGAAGCCACCTGGATTGCGCTGGGTTTGATGCTTCTCACAACAGTTATCATTCATTGCATATTGCATTACGGGGTCGTCAGGTTTTTGCGAAATCACATGCAAAAGTCGCCCTATTTGTTTTTACAGCTGTTAAGCCGGTCCAGCCTGCTTAAGCAGGTTGTTTTTTTCGTCCAGGGCGTTTTGGTGGGCGTGCAAGCCAATTTATGGCTAAGCCAGGGAAAGCTCCTTAATGGCATGTTGATTGCCGTGCAAATATGGACGTACATTTATGCGCTGATGACCTTGTTTTCAGCCCTGAATATTCTCCTGGACTGGTGTTATAAAAGGCAGGTGGCCACACAGCTTCCCTTAAACGGAATTTTCCAGACGATCAAGCTGGTGGCTTCCATCGCGGTGGGTATTTTCATTATTTCCCTGCTTATTGGCCGTTCACCGGTTATTTTGCTAAGCGGTTTGGGTGCCATGACGGCGGTCTTGATGCTGGTCTTCAAAGACCCTATCCTTGGATTGGTGGCGGGCATTCAGTTGTCGGCCAATAATATGCTCAAGCTGGGTGATTGGCTGGAAATGCCCAAATACAATGCCGATGGCGCGGTCATCGATGTCGGACTGACCACCGTGAAAGTCAGGAACTGGGATAACACGATAACCACGGTACCTACCTATGCACTAATCTCGGATTCGTTCAAGAATTGGCGGGCGATGTCGGAGTCGGGCGGCCGTCGTATCAAGCGATCCATTAATATTGATGTGACCAGCATCAATTTTATCAGTGAAGCAGAGATGAAAAAGCTGGCCAGAAGCCGTTTGCTGGCCGACTATATCCTGGAGAAAAGCCGTGAGCTCGAGCGTTATAACCTAGAGCATGACTGGGATTTGAGCCTGGCCCTGAATGGCCGGCGGTTAACCAATATAGGTACCTTCAGGGCATACCTGGAGATGTTTTTGCGCAACCATGCCAATATTCGCAAAGACATGACGATCATGGTCCGGCAGCTGGCCCCTACTGAAGATGGGGTGCCGATTGAAATTTATTGTTTTACCAATACGGTGGTCTGGGTTGAATATGAAAGGATCCAGTCTGATATTTTTGATCATATCTTTGCCGTGGTTCCCGAGTTTGGGTTGCGCCTGCATCAATCGCCCAGTGGGCATGATTTTGCCTTGATTGCACGGAATTTGTCCGAAGTCGCAGAAAAGCAAAGTCAGTCAGCCTGAAAAATCGGATAATTGTGTTGAAAAGCGGGTATTTTCTTTTAACAATCGATAAGAATGCCGGTTTGATTCATCCCTGATGTCCCAGGCCGGCTTTTATACAGAAAACGCTCTGCTACAATTGTTAGGTTTTATTACCAAAAACTGGTAAATTCTTTCTGTTACTTGATAAAAATACCGTATAGGAGATTAATAATGGCTATTTCCCGTCGTGATTTAATGAAGGTTGCCGGTGTCTCCGGCTTGGCCGCCCTAGCACCGGCTTTTGTGCGTGCCCAAGACAAAAAGCTTGAAAAAACAGATGTTTCCATTGCTGTTGGCGGCAAGGCGCTGGTGTATTATCTGCCTTTGTCAATTGCAGAAATCAATGGCTACTTCAAGGATGAAGGCCTGAATGTGCAAATTGCCGACTTTTCCGGCGGTTCAAAAGCCTTGCAGGCTGTGGTCGGAGGAAGTGCCGATGTCTGCTCGGGTGCCTTCGAACACACCATCAACCTGCAGTCAAAGAAACAGTTTTACCGTTCTTTTGTGTTGCAGGGACGAGCACCCATGATTGGCTTGGCGGTATCCAAAAAGAACATGCCCGAATACAAGTCACCGGCAGACCTGAAGGGCAAAAAAATTGGTGTTACCGCACCGGGTTCCTCTACCAATATGCTGGTCAGCTTCTTTTTGCAAAAAAATGGCCTGAAAGATTCCGATGTTTCTATTATTGGCGTCGGTGCGGGTTCGGGGGCGGTAACTGCCTTGCGCTCCGGCCAGATTGACGCGATCAGTAACGTTGATCCCGTGTTAAGTATCCTTGACTATGCCGGAGATATCCAGATTATTGCCGATACCCGCAGCTTGCAGGTTACCGAGGATATTTTTGGTGGTCCCATGCCTTCTGGCTGCCTGTATGCATCACAAAGTTTTATTGATGAAAATCCCAATACCACCCAGGCCTTGGCCAATGCCATTGTGAAAGCCGATAAATGGATCCAGCAGGTTGGGGTTGATGAAGTCATCAAGGTGGTTCCCGAAAATTATCTTCTGGGTAACCCTGAGGTGTACAAATTGGCCCTGAGCAAAAGCTTCGAGGGTTTGTCGCCCGATGGCCTGATGAATGAAAAAGGGCCTGAAACGGCCTTGAAAGCATTAGCCAGTTACATTAAAAACTTTAAAGCTGATGCGATTGATTTGTCTAAGTGCTGGACAAACGATTTTGCTGAAAAAGCCCAGAAAGCTTAAAAAAATATGTCAGAAACCGCATTATCTCTGGACAATATCACGTGTACCTTTGTGTCACGTGATAACAAGAATGAAAAATATACGGCCTTGCGTGATGCCACTTTGCATATCGCGCCAGGCGAGTTTGTCTCCGTAGTGGGTCCTACCGGTTGTGGCAAATCAACCCTGCTTAACGTAGGTGCCGGTTTGCTGCAACCGTCTGCCGGTTCGGTCAAGGTGTTTGGCCAACCTTTGCAGGGCATTAATCATCGGGCGGGCTATATGTTTCAGGGTGAAGCACTGATGCCCTGGCGCAGTGCAATTGAAAACGTGATGGCCGGGCTTGAGTTTGCCAATGTTCCCAAAGAGCAGGCCCGTGCCCAAGCCATGGACTGGCTGCAGCGGGTAGGGTTGTCACATGCTGTCAACAAGTACCCCCATCAAATGTCGGGTGGTATGCGCAAGCGGGCCATGCTGGCGCAAACCATGATTCGTGATCCCGATATCATCCTGATGGACGAGCCTTTTTCCGCCCTTGATATCCAGACCCGTCAACTAATGGAAAACGAGGTGCTCGATATCTGGATGAGCAAGCGGAAGGCTGTCTTGTTCATAACCCATGACCTGGATGAAGCAATCGCCATGAGTGACAGGGTTGTTATTCTTTCTGCTGGCCCAGGAACGCATATTATTGGCGAGTTCAAGATTGACTTGCCCCGGCCACGTGATGTCGCCGAAGTTCGTTCCCATACCCGCTTTGCCGAGTTGCATAAGGCAATATGGGATGTCCTGCGCGAAGAAGTCCTGAAAGGATATGATCAACAAAAACGGGCTTGATATGTTGAATTTAATTAAACCTAATACGCGCAACTTCCGGTTGTGGCAGTTTATTATTCTGGTGACAATACTGGGGATATGGTATTTCGCTTCTCTTAACGATAACGTGGCTTTCTTCTTTGGCCAGCCAATTGGGGTAGCCCAAACCATTTGGGCCTGGTTTATTGTTGACGGCGATATTTACCGGCATCTGGGTGTTACCTTGTCGGAAACCCTGCTGGCTTTTGTAATAGGCACGGTGTTCGGGATGCTCTTTGGATTGTGGCTGGGACTGTCAAAAACCGCTAGCCTGGTGCTTGACCCGTACTTGACCGCGCTCAATTCCATGCCCCGTGTTATTCTGGCTCCAATTTTTGCCATGTGGTTTGGTCTGGGCATCTGGTCAAAAGTGGCGCTGGCGGTGACGCTGGTGTTTTTTATCGTTTTTTTCAATGTGTATCAGGGGATCAAGGAAGTCAGTCCTACCTTGCTTGATAATGCAAAAATGCTGGGTGCCAACCGCAAGCAGTTGTTGCGCCATGTCTATTTACCTTCCGCTACCAGCTGGGTGTTTTCAAGCCTGCATGCTTCTGTTGGCCTGGCCTTTGTGGGGGCTGTGGTAGGTGAGTACCTGGGTTCAGCCAGCGGGGTAGGCTACCTTATTTTGCAGGCAGAGGGAACCTTTGATATCAATACGGTGGTTGCCGGCATTATTGTGTTAACCGTGTTTGCATTGGTACTTGATTTAATGGTTAGCCTTACCGAGAAACATTTCCTGACCTGGAAACCCGCATCGGGCGAAACCGAGAAGTTATAAGCGGTTTAAACAAGCCGTGTTTGCCAGCACACAAGATCCTCCTGTAACCGGACAACACATGCCGGAAGCGGGAGGATTTTTTTAGGCTTGATACGGTTGCCGGTTCGCAAGCTGGGCATATATGGTTAAGATATTACGTTAATCAATTTGCGGTTTAAATTAATAACAATACTTATTTTTTGCTGGATGAAAATGACAAAACAAATCAGGATTGCGGCCATTCCCGGAGATGGTATTGGCAAGGAGGTCATGCCCGAGGGCTTGCGTGTATTGAAGGCGGCACAGGCAAAATTTGGCCTGTCGTTGCACATAGAAGAGTTTGAATGGGCCAGTTGCGATTATTACGTCCGTCACGGCCAAATGATGCCCGATGACTGGTTTGAAACCCTGCAGCAGTTTGATGCCATTTATTTTGGTGCCGTTGGTTGGCCAGATACCGTGCCGGACCACATTTCCCTGTGGGGCTCCTTGCTCAAGTTCCGTCGTGATTTTGACCAGTACGTTAACCTGCGTCCGGTCAAACTATTGCCCGGCGTGCCTTGCCCATTGGCTAATCGCAAGCCGGGTGATATTGATTTTCTGGTCGTGCGCGAAAATACCGAAGGCGAATATTCTTCGGTGGGCGGCAAAATGTTTGAAGGCACCGACCGTGAACTGGTATTGCAGGAGTCGGTCTTTACCCGCAAGGGCGTGGACCGCATTCTGAAATATGCGTTTGAACTGGCGAGCAAGCGGGACCGTAAAAAACTCACGGCAGCGACCAAGTCCAATGGCATTTCAATCAGCATGCCGTACTGGGACGAACGGGTTGCCTTAATGGCGCAAGACTATCCACAGGTGCAATGGGACAAGCAACACATTGATATCCTGTCCGCCCGTTTTGTGCTGCAACCCGACCGCTTTGATGTGGTGGTGGCCTCCAACCTGTTTGGCGATATTTTGTCCGACCTGGGTCCGGCATGTACCGGTACCATCGGTCTGGCGCCTTCGGCCAACCTGAATCCCGACCGTACCTTTCCATCCCTGTTCGAACCGGTGCATGGATCTGCCCCTGATATTTACGGGCAAAACATTGCCAACCCAATTGCCATGATCTGGTCGGGTGCCATGATGCTGGACTTTTTCAGTGAACGGGATCCTGCTTGTGCACAGGCGCATGATGCCATTATGGCTGCTATTGAAACCGTGCTGGTGCAGGGGCCAAAATCCCGAGACCTGGGTGGTTTTGCCAATACCACAGAAATGGGCATGGCGATTGCCGGTCTTGTTTAAGTGCCGGTAGATAAGGAAACGTAATGAGCAAGAAGCGGATCGCCATTGGTGCCTTGGGTGGCACAATCAGCATGACGGCCAGCCAGTCTGGGGGCGTCACTTCTACCCTGGGAGCCAGGGAGTTGGCTGAAACTTTGCCGGGTATTGCCGATCTGGCAGACCTTAGCCTGCATACCTTGCAAAAACTGCCTAGTGGATCTATCCGTTTCGAACACCTTTTCGACTGCCTGGCATGGGCTCAAAAAGAAGTGAATATGGGGGCTGCTGGCGTGATTATTACTCAGGGCACCGATACCCTTGAAGAGTCTGCCTTCTTCCTGGATCTTTTCTGGAAACATGAAGCACCGCTGGTTTTGATGGGTGCAATGCGTTCGCCCGCCGAGCCTGGTGCCGATGGCGCCGCCAACCTCAGTGCCTCGGTGGCGGTTGCCTGTAGCCAGGCCTCTGCCAACAGGGGGGTGCTGGTGGTCATGAATGATGAAATCCATGAGGCGCGTCATGTACGCAAAACCCATTCAACCCGGCTTAACGCCTTTGAGTCACCTGTGTTTGGCGTGGTGGGTGTGGTGTCTGAAAACCGGGTCCAGTATTTCAGGCCAACCGTCCGCAAGCCGCAGCTGGCGGTTCCTGCCAGTACTCATGGCAATGTATTGCTGCTGGAACATGCGCTTGGCGATGACCCGGGTATGCTTTCGCTGCTCCTTGAGCATGGGGCTTGTCAGGGGGTAGTGGTTGCCGGTTTCGGTGCCGGTCATGTTTCTGAATCCATGCGGGACGTACTGGTGGCGGCTGCCCAACGCTTGCCGGTTATTGTTTGTTCCAGAACTGGTGCAGGCACTACCACCCAAGCGGTTTATGGTTATAAAGGTGCTGAAATAGACCTGCAGAAAAATGGTATCCTAATGGGGCAGTGGTTATGTCCGCGCAAGGCCCGTTTGCTGCTTTCCGTGGCCCTCTGGAACGATTGTGACAGGGAACAAATAAAAGAATTGCTTGGACAATGGGGTGCAAGCCAATAACACCAGGAAAAATATGAGTAACTTCAGCTATTTTCTACTTGCGACTGTATTGGGCGTATTGTTTTTGGGGATTGGGCTGATTGCCTGGAGGCTTATAAAGCGGGCGATTGGTATCCCCAAGGAAATTGACAAAAGCGACCTGGATTGATCGCTTGCCTGCCTGTTTCTCTATATTGCCGATCGGGCGAAGAGGTCAGCGGGGTATATCAACGGTTTAAAAAGGGTTCAAGCAGGGTTTTGGCCAGTTCAACCTGGTCGGCCCGTACCATCAGGATCTGTTCATTCAGGCTATTGGATACCGCCCCAGGATACATCGAACTGAATCCACGGCCAGAAATAATAAAATGAATGTCATAGGCTGTCATTAAAGACGAAATGACGGCCGCTTCCGGTTCGGACTTCATTGTATAAACGGGAATCATGTTCATCGCAATCTCACAGTGTTCCAGTAACAAAAATAGAGTATATTTTTCAATTGTTTAAGTGTATTCTATACCGAGCGGCCATTGGGGTTGATGAATTGGCTTTTCTGTTTTTACCTTTCGGAGGTGCAGCATGAAAAAAACATTATTATTTATCTCCATGTTTGCAGTTGTGGGAACTGGGGTTTTTTCTACATCAGCTGGTGCAGCAAGCTTTGAGCATTCCGCACCCTTGGAAGTGGGGTTTAACAACCATAATAATCATGAAATGACATTCCGTGGTTTTGAGCAGGATAAACTGGAAGAAAGAAGTACCCGGATAAGCTGCGTCGGCCCTTGCGATGACCGTAACAAAAACCTGTTCCTCCTTCAGCATCAAACCATCACCAATCTGCCCTTGGTAACGGGTACAACAGCGGTGGTCAGCTCGTCCGGCGTTGATAGTCAATCCGCAACGGTCAGTCATGAAGTCATTGGTAATGAGGCGGTTGATAGTACTGTCCAGACCCGGTGAGTTTTTGGGTAGCCATGAGCTTGGCGCTTATTGAGCTGCTGTAGGCTCAATAAACCTGCATGCCATTAGTAGGCAGGCAGGTTTTTTTGTTTGGGGTATTAGGGTTTGGATCGGTCTAGCCTGAGTTTAAAAAATATCAACCCCACAGCAAGTGTTGCCATGCTGATGCAGAAAATAATCACAGCCGCTAGCAGGCCAAAAGTATCGGCCAGCAGTCCAACGGACACGATGGGCAAGATGGTGCCCAGATAGCCAATAAACAAATAGGTTGAAAATATGGGACCACGGTTTTCAGCAGTGCTTACCTGTCCCACAATGCCAAAGGTGGCAAGCAGGGTAGCGCCGTGTGCAAGTCCTGCCAGAATATCCGAAACGACAAACAGCAGGGTTGAATGGGTACTCATGGTTAGCCCCAGTCCCAGGCAGGCCAGCAGCATGAACAGCATGCCAAGGTATAACGTCTTGTGCAGTGGCAGGGAGCGGAGCGTGAACTGGGTACAGCCGGATATGAACAGGACAGAAGCGATCGCCGTTCCGCTAACGGCAGGACCGTTCCATGGAATCATTTCTTCAAGAAAAGAAGGTGCCAGCGAACCATAAAGGCTGAACATGCCAAAAGCGGCAAAGGCGGTCATGGAAATAATCAGGAAGAGTGGCTTGAGGGACGGTTCTGCCGGGACCTCAAGTTTGGGCATGAAAGACGGGCGCCCCGATTTTCCTTGTACTTCTTGCCTGACAGTGCGCAGGCCGTAAAGTATAAAAATACTGGGTACCAGGACGGTTACATAGGGAGTGACCAGGGGAAAGGGCATGAATTGGGCAATCCAGCCACTAATGAACGGCCCCGAGCCAAAACCTGTCACGCTGACCATAGAGGCAATTTGCCCTGCCTTGGCTTTATAACGTGCCGGAAGAACCTGGCTCATGCCAAGCATGGATGAAGTGCTGATCATGCCTGAGGCAAGGCCTATGATTATTCGTCCTACGCCCAGCATGAAGGGGGAAGTAGACAAGGTGGAAATCGTCAGGCCAATAATGGAAAAAACCAGTCCTCCTTTAAGGACGGGTAAAAAACCATAGTGGGACGTGACCTTGCCTAGAAACAGCAGAGCGACCAGAACACCTGCCATATAAGCAATAAAAATATACGTGATTTCGCTGGGTTTCAGGTCCCAAAGGACCTGGTAAAGCGGGTAGAGTGGACTTGCCAGGGCAGTTCCCATGGTGCCGACACAAAGCGCGGCACCGACCCAGGCAAAGGGTCTCCAGGTGGTTTGCATGTTGAGTAAGGTGGTTAAGTTAGTATAAGTACATTTGCTGTACTGATGCGCTGGAACAAGCCCTCATTAGTCATGCTCCAGATATCGGTTCGCCGTATTTTCAGGAAAAGTCAAAGGTGGTCAATGAGGGCGGGCCACCAGGCAAGGACTGGTTATTGGCTGTTATGCGGCAGTTTGATATAACGCCTGCTGCACTTGCTTGTGGAAACCATTAAAGTCACTCATGAAAAGAAACGAACTCTTCCAGTGGTACCCGGGGGGTCTGCAATTTATTGGCAGGATTTGAGGTGTCTTCGTAGCCAAGTGAAATTCCGCAGACCAGGATTTGGTCAGCCGGAATACTTAATTGTTGCTTCACAATCGCTGGGTAATTGACCAGTGCAACTTGCGGGCAAGTGTGCAGCCCCAGGGCGCGGGCAGCAATCATGATGTTTTGGATGAACATGCCGGTATCCAGCCAGCTTCCCTGTTCCATGTCTTTATCCAGGGTGATAAACAACACGACGGGGGCATCAAAAAACTCAAAGTTGCGGGCATGCTGGCGTTGCATGGCTTGTTTGTCGCCTTTCTGGATGCCCAGGATATTGTATAGTGACCAGCCGTTTTCGCGGCGTCGTGCCAGATAGGGTTCACGCCACTCTTTGGGATAATACTGGTATTCACATTGATTGGGGGTGTTGGAATTGAAGGCTTCAAGCAGGGCAGCCGATAATGCATTACGGGCTTGGCCTGAAACGACATGCACTTTCCAGGGCTGGATATTGCTGCCACTCGGCGCACGTGAGGCGGCTTTTAGCAGCGTGTGCAACAACTCGGTTGGAATGGCGTCTGGCAGAAAGCCACGAATACTTTTACGGCTGGTAATTGCCTCTAGCGTTTTGTTTTGGGTTAATTGCTCAATCGTGTCCATGTATATGAAAATGCCTGATAGTAAAAAACGGACGGTGTCCGTTTTTTGATTAACGATTATCGAAATTGGCAGGTCGTTTTTCAATCAAGGCATTCATGCCTTCCTTGCGATCCTCCGGTCAAAAGTAGCATAAAGCATTTTTCGCTTAAAAACGAGTCCTTTGTGCAACGTTCATGGCTGTGGTTCCACGGGGTGACCAGGTTAATCGATTTTGAAGGATTTGGCTTCATCTCGAAGTATGAACTTTTGCAGTTTGCCGCTGGGTGTTCGGGGTAAGTCATTTCTGATTTCTAGTTTTTCGGGGAAATACTGGGGTGCCACTTTTTTATCTTTCAGGTATTGACGCATTTCTTCAAATGAGAAGCTGGCCCCTTCTTTCAGGGTAACGAAGGCGCATGCCCTTTCGCCAAGTCGTTCATCGGGGAAACCCACAATGGCAACCGTGTTGATGGAGGGGTGCTGGTAGAGCAGGTTTTCAATTTCGATCACGGGAATGTTTTCTGCGCCGCGTATGACAATATCCTTGCTGCGCCCGTTGATGCGGATATAGCCATCCTGGCTTATGAAAGCAAGATCGCCCGAATCAAACCAGTCGTCTTCGGTCAGGGCGTTGAGTTCCGGTTTTTTGTAATATCCAACACATTGGGAAGCCCCCCGGACCAGCAGGCGCCCAGTTTCACCACGTGGCAATTCATTGCCGTTGCCATCGGCGATTTTCAGTTCGATGCCAGATATGGCTTTGCCGTCACTGATGCTGGATTTTTCCAGTGCCACAGCGGGTTCTGTAATGGTGATGGCACCATTTTCAGTCATGCCCCAGGCAGAGCAGACTGTCAGGTTCATGATTTGATGGGCACGCTCTATGACAATAGGCGGGATGGGGGCGCCAGCGCAGCAGAATTTGGTAAATTGCGGGGAACGGGGGGCACCTTTTTCAGTGGCATTGCACATGTCTTGTACGAAGGGGCTAGAGGCCATGCTAAAGGTGACCGCTTCATCCTTGATGATTTGCAGGGCGATACCGGGATCCCAGTTATCCATGACGACGGTGGTTGAGTTCAGTACGATGGGCAACATGGCCAGGTAACCATAGCCGGTCAGGTGGGCCATGGGAGAGGCGCCCAGGATAATTTCGCTGTCATTCAGCTCAAGGGCCTCTACAAATCCGTCAAGTGCGGCAAGCAGGGTATTGGAAGTGTGCATGACCGCTTTGGGCTCGCCAGTGGTGCCCGAGGTGAACAGCAGGATGAGAATGTCATCTGGCCCAACGGGATCGGCAACCAGTGGGTCTGTTGAATAGTCAGTCAGCAGGCATTTTTCGAAGCTGTTTTCACCTTCACCGCCCAGAACCACAATATGCTGGAGGGTAGCTATTTTAGGAAGCAGGCCTTGGGCCATTTCTTCATAATTGAAGTTCTTGAATACAGACGGGACAATGAACACTTTGGATTCAAGAAACTTCAGCATATAGCTTAATTCGCGTTCACGAAAAATGGGCATCAAGGGGTTGGCCACCGCGCCAATCCGGGCGCATGCCAGTGAGATCGCAATAAATTCCCAGCTATTGGGAATCTGGAAGCTGACTACATCTGACCGTTGAATGCCCAGGCGAATAAGGGATTTGGCAATCGCGTTTATGCGTTCATCAAGCTGGCGGTATGAAAGACGTACGGAGGGGCTGTTTTTGCCGTTGATTTTATAGGCAACCACTGCAGTTTTGTCCGGTTGTGTTTCCAGCGCAAGCCTGAAGAAATGTTCGATTGTCCGGTTTTTCCAGAAGCCGTTTTTTATCATTTTTTCTTTTCGTGCATCAATCAGGGATGTGTCAAATTTCATGATCTGTCTCGTGGGTAAGTGTCGTGGATGAAAGAATCAAATGCTTAATAGCCATATTCAAGCAATATAAGTAAATATATTTCCATATTATTTTTTATTATTCTTATCTATTGACGCTAATTAAAACACTAGTATTTTCCCTTTGTTCATCAATTTTTATGGATTGACTGGCAAATCTTGTTGATCTCTGGCAAAGATTATGTAATTATAAATAAATAAGTAAATATATTTACATAAAATAATCAGATTGAAGAGGCAATATGGAATTTTCAATAACGGAAGATCAGCGGGTATTGGTGGAAAATGCAGGCAAGTTTGCACGAGAAGTATTGGCACCCGGCTATCAGAAACGAGATAAAACAGGACGCCTGGAACTGGACATAGTGCGCCAGATGGGGGATTTGGGCCTGTTGGGGGTAGAAATGCCCGAGGCCTATGGTGGCATGGGCATGGATTGCGTAACCAGTGGACTGCTGCTGGAGCAGCTGTCTGCTTCGGATTTCAATATGGCTTATGTCAGCCTGCTGGTGTCCTTGTGCGGGCAAATCGTGAACCGTTTTGCCAATGAATCACTCAAGCAGGAATGGTTGCCCAAAATTATTGCCGGCGAAAAACTGATTGCGATTGCGCTGACCGAGCCCTCTGCCGGTTCTGACGCAGCATCCTTGCAATTGAAGGCAGCCAAAGAGGGGGATTACTTTATCCTGACCGGTGAAAAAACATCCATTTCCATGGCTGACCAAGCTGATGTGGCGGTGGTTTTTGCCCGTACCAATAGCGAAATAAAAGGTGCCAAAGGCATTAGCGCATTTTTGGTGCCCATGGACTTGCCCGATGTGACCCGAACCGCTTTTGATGATCTGGGTACGCGTTGCGTGGGCAGGGGTTCCATATTTTTTGACGGGGTCAAAGTGCCGGCCAGCCATATGCTCGGTGAAGAGGGCAAGGGCTTTACACAGGTCATGCAAGGGTTTGACTACAGCCGGGCTTTGATCGGGCTGCAGTGCCTGGCCGTAGCGCGGGCCTCTTTGGACGAAACCTGGGAATATGCCAAAGAGCGTGAAACTTTTGGCAAGCCCATCGTAGAAAACCAGGGCGTCAGTTTTCCGCTGGCCGAATATGAAACATATTATCAAGCGGCCCGACTGGTGTGTCTGGAAACGCTCTGGCTGAAAGACAATGATTTGCCGCATACCTCGCAGGCCGCCATGTGCAAATGGTGGGGGCCCAAGCTGTCTTATGACATTGTTTACCAGTGCCTGTTGTTTCACGGGCATGGCGGTTATGCCAAGGATTACCCTTATGAACAGCGTTTAAGGGATGTGCTTGGCCTGCAAATTGGCGATGGTACCGCGCAAATCATGAAAATGATTATTGCGCGTTCAAAAACAGGCCTTAAATTAAGTTGATGCTTAAATTTTTGACATGTTGTGCTGCAAGGTGTTGATGTAATGAATAAGTGCCAAGCGGTCATCAAAGGAAATATTCTTGAGTGCCAGATCATAAAACTGATGAATGGGTTCGGCCAGGTTTTTCCAAAGTTCTTTTCCTTTGGGACTTAAGGAAACTTTGATAGACCGGCGATCTTCGTTACTTGGCGTGCGGACAATATAACCATCACGTTCAAGCCGGCTAAGCAGGCCCGTCAGGTTCTGGCGGGTAATCAGCAAGTAGCGCGACAGTTCATTCACGCTCATGCCGTTTTCTGCTTTGGGTCGTGACAGGGCGCCCAGAACCGACCATTGCTGGGTGGTTACACCAAACTCATCCAGTGCCTGTGTGCCTTTGGTATGTAGCGTATTGGCCGCCTGAAAAAACCGGAAAAAAAGCCGGTTATTGATTTCATATATAGCTGCTTCTTTGTCTTGATCGGAAGTGGTCATCTTGTTTATGTGAAGAATTGGTTCATTAAGAGCATAGGCTCATTTTAGTGGAGAAACACAATGTTTGGATTAAAAGATAAAGTTGTCTTGGTTACAGGTGGTGGAGGCGGGATTGGCAGTGCCATTTGCCAGCGTTTTGGGCAGGCGGGTGCCAAAGTGGCGGTGGTTGACATTAACCAGGAAGCGGGCGATAAAACCGTAGAAACAATCAAGGCTGCTGGCGGTTTCGCCCAAACTTTTCTGGTTGACCTGACCCATCAGGATTCCGTGATTGAATGCGTTAATACTATTGAAAGCACTTTGGGTCCGATTGATGTGTTGGTCAATAACGCCGGGTGGGATCGTGCCGGCAATTTCCTGGATACCAATAAGGAATTGTGGCAAAAAATCGTTGATATCAATTTCTTTGGCGTGTTGTATATGCACCATGCCGTGCTTAAAGGCATGTCAGAGCGTGGCAAGGGCCGTGTGGTAAATATTGCCTCCGATGCGGCCCGCGTCGGTTCCAGCGGTGAGTCGGTTTATGCCATGTGTAAAGGTGGCCTGATTGCCTTTTCAAAAACGATTGCCCGTGAGTTGGCCCGTAAACAGATTAACGTTAACGTCGTGTGCCCGGGACCTACCGATACACCGCTGTTCCGGGATTTTTGCGGTGAGGGCGAGTATGGCGAAAAACTTCGTAACGGCCTGACCCGTGCCATTCCTTTCGGCCGTCTTGGCCAGCCTGAAGACCTGGCGGGTGCCGTGGCTTTCCTGGCTAGCGATGAGGCCTCTTTCATTACCGGGCAGGTGATCAGTGTATCTGGTGGCTTGACCATGGTTGGTTAATTTTCAATATCCTATTCGGTTCAAGTTAAAACAAATTATTCAGGAAAAGAGATTCATCATGACATACGAAAAAATTCTGTACGAAGTGAACAATGCCACGGCACGCATTACCATTAACCGTCCCGAGGTTTATAACGCTTTCGACGCACAAACCTGCGAAGAATTGATTGACGCTTTTAAACGTGCTGAAGTAGATAAAAGTGTGGGCGTGGTTGTTCTGACGGGGGCCGGAGACAAGGCATTTTGTACCGGTGGTGACCAGTCCGGCAAAGATGGTGATTACGGTGGCCGTGGCGTGATTGGTTTGCCTGTGGAAGAGTTGCAAAGCGTGATCCGCGATATCAACAAACCCGTGATTGCCCGCGTCAACGGTTTTGCCATTGGCGGTGGCAATGTCCTGGTTACTGTATGTGATTTGGCAATTGCCTCCGATAAGGCCCAGTTGGGTCAGGTGGGGCCTAAAGTGGGTTCGGTTGACCCGGGTTTTGGGACTGCTTACCTGGCCCGTGTGGTTGGTGAGAAAAGGGCACGTGAAATCTGGTATATGTGCCGCCGCTATACTGCCCAGGAAGCCTTGGCAATGGGACTGGTAAACGCGGTGGTACCACACGACAAGCTGGATGAAGAAGTACAGAAATGGTGTGATGAAATCAATGAGAAAAGCCCAACCGCCATTGCCTTGGCAAAACGTTCATTCAACGTTGATAGCGAAATGCTTCGTGCCATGTCTTCACTGTCAATGCATGCGCTGAAAATGTATTACGACACTGATGAGTCCAAAGAGGGCGGTAATGCTTTCCGTGAAAAACGCAAGCCCGAGTTCCGTAAATACGTGAAATAAAGCTTAACCGACTGGCTGCAGGTTGGTGCAGCCATCGGTTTTCTGGCGGGTAATATCCTGTTCAGGCTCCCACGCAAGAGCATGGGAGCGAACCCGGCCCCGGACATGCAGGTTATCTCGTTCCCATGCTCCTGTGAAGTGACCCCCACTGCCTGCTGGGTTACAAACCAGAAATAAAAAGTAATGTGTTGTCTTAAAATAGTTGTTTATTTTCAATTGTTTAGGTGTATCCTGTAATGGCTGGCCAGTAGCAATTCAAGCCAGTTTCTCTTGTCTTTTTTAGCTATAAGGGAGATGAAAATGAGAAAACTATTACTTATGCTGGCCTTGGCCAGTTTAGGTTGCGGATTCGCCAGTGAAAGTGCCCGTGCGGCAGGCCCTCCGGTAAAAGCAATGAACGGTATATTGGTTAATGCCGAAGGCATGACTTTATATACCTATGATAAAGACCGGGACATGCCTGGTAAAAGCGTCTGTAACGACCGGTGTGCCCAGAATTGGCCACCGCTTTTGGTTGCTGCAGATGGCAATGCCGAAGGGGATTACAGCATTATCATGCGTGATGATGCAAGCAGGCAATGGGCTTATAAGGGACAGCCCTTGTACCTGTATAAAAGAGACATGAAGCAGGGTGACATGGTAGGGGAGGATGTCCAGAACGTCTGGCATGTGATTAAACAGTAGTTCTTTTTTGCAAAAGGAGCAGGGTGATGAATGCTGCAAATGGAAACTCGACAGCACAGGCGGAAATCAAGCAGGCAATACAACGCTGGCAGGGTGCCGTACAGAAGCGGGACATCAATCAAATCATGTCAAGTTATACGCCCGATGTGGTTGCCTACGATGTCGTTTTGCAATTGCGTTTCAAGGGCAAAGAAGCTTATGGCAAACACTGGCAGCGCTGCCTGGAAATGTGTACCAATGACATGGTATTTGAACCTGCCGAGATGCATATTTCCGTGAGCGGTGGGCTGGCGCTGGTTTATTGTCTGGTTCGTTGTGGAGAAAAGGATGATAGCGGCCAGCAGAATGTCTCCTGGATGAGAATGACAACCGGCTATAAAAAAGTGGATGGGCAATGGCTGATCGAACATGAGCATTTTTCTGCGCCGTTCGATATGATGTCTTTTAAGGCTTTGTTTGATCTTGACCCCGATAATGAATATAAGGTCAGGTCAGTGCCCTCGGGCATGAACACGGTGACGCCACATTTGGTGTGTGCCGGTGCCAGCAAGGCCATCGAGTTTTATATAAAAGCCTTTAATGCAAAAGAAATATCCCGTCTGGCCGGTCCGGACGGGATGTTAATGCATGCCGAGGTCCGTATTGGTGATTCGGTCGTCATGCTGATGGATGAGAATAAACAATGGGGTGCACTGGGGCCTGTTGCACTTAATGGTTCACCGGTTACGGTGCATTTATATGTGGACAATTCCGATGCGATTTATGAGCAGGCCATTGCTGCCGGTGCAACCCCCGTTATGCCAATCGATGACACTTTCTGGGGAGACCGTTATGGTGTCCTTAAAGACCCGTTTGGGCATAACTGGTCTATAGCAACGCATATGCGGGATGTGAGCGAGGAGGATATCCGTGAGGCTGTGAAGGGGTGTGCCTGAGGATTATTTACGTTACTGTTTTTTGTGATGCTTGGCAGCACCCGGGAAATTGCCCTCATAACGTCTGTAGGTCACAGGGTTTTGGGGGCAATTCAAATTTCAAAATCCGGTTTTATTTTTTTCCATCCAGTGCGGCAGAAATCTGTTCAATATTCTGTTGCATGGATGTCAAGCCTGCGCTACCCAGAATGTACCAGTTGTACGGGTCTACATAAACAATCTGATTGTTCTTGGCGGCACGGGTTTGTCCAATGACGGATTTTTCCAGTACTTCCTTGCTGGAAGGTTTGTCTGTGTTGCTGCCCGTGGCTGCGTGGCGATCAATTACAAACAGCCAGTCAGGATCGGCTTTGGCAATATCTTCCAGTTTGAAAGGGTGGCGGTCTGCAGTGGAAAGGTCTTTTACTGCGGCATTGGGGGTAAAGCCAAACACGTCATAAATCATGCCAAAGCGTGAACCGGGACCAAAAGCGCTGGCTTTGTCACCAATTGACAGAATCAGCATGGCATTGCCAGCGTTGGCGGATTTGGCTTTCAAGGCATCAACAGAGGCATTCAGTTTTTGCAGGGCGGCAGTTGCCTCTGCTTCTTTACCGAAGAGCTTGCCCAAGGTATTTACATTGCGCTCGATGCTTTCCAGTGGTGCCTTCGTGTCAACACTCATGTCCAGTGTTGGGGCAATTTTAAGCACATCGTCAAATTTGTCGCTGGAGCGGCCACCGACAAAAATCAAATCCGGAGCAACTTTGCCAAGCGCAGCATGATCGGGTTCAAACAGGGTGCCCACTCTGGGGATGCTGTCCGTGTTGTATTCAGCGAGAAAGTCAGGAAAACGTGAGTTTGCCACTGCACTAGCCTGAATACCCAGTACTTTCATGTTATCCAGGGTTGGCAAATCAAAAACGGCTGTTTTGGCGGGTTGCGCCTTAATCGTGGCTTCACCTTTGGCGTGTTGTATTTTCATTTGTGCATCCTGTGCCATGCTTTGTCCGGCAACGGTTGCAAAAGTGATGGCCATTGCGGCTTGCAGCAGGGTAAGCCATTTTGTTTTGTGTAACTGGGACTTCATTCGGATTTCCTTTGTTGTGTATTGTGGGCGGTAAGTATGCGTGGCCTAAAACGCCATGACCAAAGCGGTGCATGTTCCCGGCAGTAATAAAAAATAAGTTAAGTCATTTTCCCTGAAAATCCTTTATTTGTAAATGAGAACGATTTTTATTTTGTTATTTTGTGTCGTTTCAGCATTGCCTGGCCAAAACCATCGTTATCCCTTCGGTTTTGAAACATTGCTTATCTTTATATGTCTTGTATCGGTGTAAATAAGGCAAGCGTTTTTGTTATGCGTATCGTCGGGGCACAGGCTGTTGGTTGCAGGCCTCTTTCATTAAATTCTGTAACAGGTAGAATGGGTCAATAGGCCGCGCCCCGAGTTTTCCTGGTGAGCGGCGTTCATTTTGCTGCGTTTCTGATTTCCCAGTCATTGACGCGTCATATAAAAGTTATAGATTTCATTCATTATTTAAGGAGTTTTTCACATGAAGGAAAATTTATCTGAGCATGCCCGGCGTCTTTATGCTGACATGGTAGACAGCTTTGATGAAGAGCTTGAAATGGAAATGGATGACGATCGGCTGGAAGATATCCTGCTTGAAAAGCCCGAAGGCGATGGCATGGATCGGAGATTGTATTTTCGGGAGCTGCTACGTTTGCAGGGAGAGCTTATCAAGCTGCAGGATTGGGTTGTCGCGCAAAAACTGAAGGTAGTGGTTATTTTTGAAGGGCGCGACGCAGCAGGGAAAGGAGGTGCCATCAAACGCATTACGCAAAGGCTTAATCCCCGTGTCTGTCGGGTTGCGGCCTTGCCTGCACCCAGTGATCGTGAGCAGACCCAGTGGTATTTCCAGCGTTATGTTTCCCATCTTCCTGCCGGTGGTGAAATTGTCTTGTTTGACCGTAGCTGGTACAACCGGGCAGGTGTTGAGCGTGTTATGGGTTTCTGTACCGATGAAGAGCTGGAGCAGTTCTTCCGTGACGTGACCGAGTTTGAGAAAATGCTGGTCCGTAGCGGTATTGTACTTATTAAATATTGGTTCTCGATTAGTGATGATGAGCAATACCGACGCTTTCTGATGCGCATGCATGACCCTCTGAAGCAGTGGAAACTGTCGCCGATGGATCTTGAATCACGTCGTCGCTGGGAGGCTTATACCAAGGCCAAGGAAGAAATGATGGAGCGGACCCACATCCCCGAGGCACGATGGTGGATTGTTGAAGGTGTAGACAAGAAACGTGCCCGCCTCAATTGCATCTCCCACTTGCTGTCGCAGATACCTTATAGCGAAGTGCATCGTGAACCGATTGAGTTGCCTGCGCGTGAGCATCACCCGGACTATATTCGCAACCCGACGCCAGCCGAAATGATTGTGCCGGCTATTTATTGATTTTTTGAGGGGCAGTGTTCCAAGTGCAAACATTGCACCGCCACTGCCCCCTTGGTTGAATAAAGAAAATTGCAGAATCCGGTTTCAAGGATCCTGCAATTGTTGGTATGGTTATTTTTTCCAATATAGTGTTGATCTTGGGCCGTACAGAATGCCATTTGGTTTGCTGGCATGCAGCAGGCGATGGTTGCTTAGCTGGGCGATGGAATGACTTTTATTGGTGGTGGTGTTGATGATTTGCTCAAGGGCAACCTGTAACAAGAGAACCAGTGGGTGTGCACTAGAACTGGATTGCTCTGTACTGGAAGCTGTGGCACTTCCTTCCCAAAGGTTTTTGCCGGTTTTGGCATCAATTAGTTTTGCTTGAATCGTAACGCGACTGTCACTTTGTACTACCTGATACGAAGTACCATAATCTGTTACCGTCAAATATAAAACGGCATCCGGGCCAAATATTTCATTGATTTTGCTCAGGTTAACATGATGAGTCTCATCCGGATCGGTAATCCCGTTTGCTTTAAATGTCTCGCTGACAACGGCAACTGGAAAGACGTAATATCCCGATTCGGCCAATGGCCTGGTAACCTGGGAAAAAACACTGTCAGACGCCAGTACATCAGGGCTGGCGTTGGCTGGGGGCAGCACAAGGATAGACCGCGGGTTACTTTCTTTGAAAGCGGTATAGTCGTAGGGTTGTTGTTGGACGGCGCATCCGGTTGCGACAGACGCTAAAACGATCGAGCCGATGGCTTTTGCAATGAATCCCATGGAATTTCTCATTTAATGGCTGTTTGTTGAGTGCTGGATTGCGCAGGGGTTGCGTCAGCGACTTGTGTCATGCTATTGGACTGTTTTTGGCCAGACCTGAGCTTCATGACAAAGTCTAAAAAATGTGCAGACTCGGGGAACAGGTTTTTTTCCTGTTGAAATTGTGAAATAGCGTCTGACTCTTTGCCGGTTTGCATATAAAGCATGCCCAATTGGGCATGCATTCCTGGTGGGATGCTTTGGTTTTTTTCTTTTGCCTTGGCTATCTCTTTTTCAAGTGTTGCCACCTGCTCATCGGGAGATGAGCTTTGTTCGAAATATTGATATACCGTTGGCTCGTAATTGCCCCAGTAGTAAGCGGTTTTGGGGGCAGCACAACCTGTAAGGAGTAAGGTCAGGGCCAGTAATGAATTGCGTTTGATTGACATGTCTGGCCTTTTATCAGTTGGCTGGGCGCCATGCGCCATTTTCTATGCCTGCGACTAGGTTATTCACAGCATCGCGTATGGCAAGCTCCAGGACTTTACCGTTTAAGGTTGAATCATAACCGGACGTACCACCAAATCCAACAACTTCCCTGTTGGACAGGCTGAACTCTCCGGCACCCATGGATGAGTAGACAACCTCAGAGGTTTGGACATTTACAACATTAAGGTTTACTTTTGCATAGGCAACCTGTTCTTTACCCCTGCCCAAAATGCCAAATAGTTGGCGGTCACCAGTGGTTTTACGGCCAAATTCAGTGACGTCACCTGTTACAACATAGGTTGCGCCTTTCAAGTTTTGTTTTTGGCCTTTAATATTTGCCTCGGTTTTGATTTCATCCATATTGGCACGGTCAAGAACGTTGAAGCGACCTGTTTGTTGCAAATGGGTGATGAGGATAGTTTTTGCCTGATTTCCAAGGCGATCTACGCCATCAGAGAAAATGCCTTGCTGGTAAGCGGAGCGATTGGCGAACTTGCCTATTGAAAGGGCTGATCGTGGGCCCGTGTAATTCGTGCTGGCAGAAGCGACCTTTTCTATTGCCAGTGTTCGATGTGATTCGGTTGCGCATCCAGCCAGAAGGGCGGTAGAAGCAATGGTTGTTATTAATAATGTTGAAATTCGCACAAAAACCCCTTGGTTTTATTAAACAATGTGTGCAAATATTAAAAAATATATTTAAGTATGTCAAATTTATACATATATGACTTATGGTTACTTTATGTGGGATTTTAAAATTAAATCGAAACAACTAAAGTAAATCGTATTGCTATTGCTTTGATAGGCGGAGTTTTAATGCTTTCCTTGTTTCAGGGCTGAAGTGCTGAGTTTCAAAAGGAAAAGCTTAGGAGGGCAGTCCTTCAAAACGGCAGACGGTTTTATTTGTGCTGGCGTGCTGTCTGGTTTTGAAGGCGGTTATGTAAATGAGATAACTATTAAAAAATTAATATCCCTGTTGCCTGTTGGAGGGTTCGTTGCTCAAGTTATCTGGTTTAAAAGAGTTGGCCAGTTCAGTTGCCGCATTAACCAACAAGCTTGTGTCTACGCCTACCGCCACAAATAGAGCACCCAGTTCAAGGTATTCCCGTGCCAGGTTCTGGTTGGTGGTTAGAATACCGGCTGCTTTGCCTGTCTTGGTGACTGCCTGAATGGCATTGCAGATGGCTTCATGCACGACCGGATGTGACGGACTACCTAAATATCCCAAAGAAGCAGAAAGGTCAACGGGACCAAAGAAGATGCCATCAACACCTTCCACCTCGGTAATGGATTGAAGGTTTTCCAAGCCTTTCTTGGTTTCTACCTGCACCAATACACAGATTTGTTCATCGGCTTCGTGAAGGTAGTTATTAATCTGATTCCAGCGTGATGCGCGAGCCAGAGAGCTTCCAACACCACGGATACCTGCCGGAGGATAGTGGGTGGCTTGCACAATTTGTTTTGCCTGCTCTGCGGTTTCCACCATGGGTATGAGTAGTGTTTGTGCGCCAATATCGAGTAACTGTTTGATTAAAGCGGTATCTCCAGAAACAGGACGGGCAACGGGGTGAACGGGGTAGGGGGCAACAGCCTGCAGCTGGGCCAAGGTTTGACGCAGGTCGTTGGGGGCGTGTTCTCCATCAATCAGGAGCCAATCGAACCCGGTGCCCGCCAGGGCTTCGGCTGCATAGGGGTCGGCCAGGCCAAGCCAAAGGCCGATTTGCGGTTTTCCCTTACGCAAGGCTTGCTTGAAGGTATTAGTTGGAATTTGCATGAGGCATCCTTAGACAAAACGAAATGACAATGTGCCTAACGAACCATAGTCGGCATAGAATAGGTCGCCAGGGTTGGCTGCAACAGGACGGGTAAATGAACCGGCCAGCACAATTTGTCCGGGCAGCAAGGCTTCCCCCCAAGGTGCTAGCTTGCTTGCGAGCCAGGAAACTCCAATAGCCGGATGGCCCTGTACGCCGGCAGCCAGTCCGGTTTCTTCAACAACCCCATTCTGGCTTAGAATGGCGCCGCACCAGGGCAGGTCAAGTTTTTCCGGGGCGATTTTTTCTGCGCCAAGAATAATGCCTGCATTGGCGGCGTTGTCGCTGATAGTGTCGAAAACCTTGCTGGTGGAGCCGGTAGACGGGTCCAACGGGCTAATCCTGAAGTCGATAATTTCAATGGCAGGGGTTATGTATTCAGTGGCTTCCAGTACTTGCGCAATACTTAAGTTGCTGCCTTGCAAGGGGGATTTCAAAATAAAAGCCAGCTCGACTTCAACCTTGGGAGTAATGAAACGGGAATGGGGGATGTCCAGCGTTTGGCTTGGTGTGCAGGTATACAGCATGTCATCCAACAGTGTGCCAAAGTCGGGCTCTGAAATTTGCATGGCAATTTGCATGGCACGCGAGGTGAGGCCGATTTTATGTCCAATAACAGAGCGACCTTTCTGCCGTTGCAGAGCAACCCAGGCCCGGCCAATTTTATAGCCGTCTTCAATCGTCATGCCGGGGAAGCGTTTTGTGAATTGTTCTATTTGGGTCCGGTTGTTCTTTGCCTGGTTCAATTCGAGAGCCAGCTGTGCAATAAGTTCTGCGTCAAACATGCGGTAGTATTATTTAAAAAATATTAGGGTTAACGGGAAGAGTAAAAAAACAGATCAACATGATAAACGCTTATTCTTGAGACAAGTTTTTTCTAAGATCATGAAGCTGATTTGGATCAAGTGATTTTAATCTTGGATAAATTTTGTTGAACCAATCAGAGCTCACGAAAATTGATACAGGCTGTATTCGTTTTGAAATTAAGTTGATAGTATGATCGACCATATCCTGTGGATATAAGGAATGTGATAATGAAACCAGGTTTTGTTTTGGCTGTATCTTTGATGGTTGTTTCTTCGTTAGCTTTTACTGCCCAGGCAGCCCCGCCCGAGGGCAAGGGTCCAGGCAATGGCGCCAGTAATCCCGGCAATAGGGGCAAGGGTGGGCCGGATATCAATGGCAATAGAGGAAATGGTGGAAAAGCGGGACCGGGCATGTCCGGCAATCAGGCCAAGCGGCCGGGTACTGGTCACGGAATGGGCTCCAAGCGCGATGACAACATTGGTCACCGTTATGATGACCGCGGGCGCCATTATGACTATTTCGATGATCGTCGTGGGCGTATGCGGGGCGACCATTCTTACGGTAATCATGTGCATGCAGGAATTACGGCTGCTTTAGCGCGCAATTATGCGCATGATTATGGGCTAAGGGGGTATTCTAGGTTGCCACCCGGCATACGCAAGAACCTGGTACGGGGCAAGCCTTTGCCTCCCGGGATTGCCAGGAAAAGGGTGCCTCGCTCGCTCTTGGAACGCTTGCCAAGGCATTCCGGTTATGAATGGCATATCGCAGGTACGGATTTGGTCCTGATCTCTCTGGCTACAGCCGTTGTTGCTGACATTCTTTACGACGTTTTTGATTGATGGGGCCTGTTGGCCAAATGGTTATGCCTTGGCTCAACAACAGGGCCAGGTGCACTATGCTCTTGCGGGGCTGTCAGTAGATGGTGTTATATGAGAACACCCGGATATTCAGATGTGAATTTGTAGTGGAGATTAAATCATTGAGTCAAGAAATCCAGTTTATTTGATTTTGGATTTCTGCTCGTATTGTTGTTAAGGCATTGAGTGCTACTTATCAAAAATGCTTGTATTGAATCAGAGAAATCTAGTCAGAAAAACAAAAAGCCCATTCCGAAGAATGGGCTTTTTGTTTGAATCTATGGTGGCCTGGGGCAGAATCGAACTGCCGACACAAGGATTTTCAATCCTTCAATGTGGTTTTTTAGGACTTTATCGCATTCTTTAATAATTACCCTAAAACCTAATAAATAAGCCATTCTTGGAAGAATTTTATAAATATTGATATTGATTGTTATTGATTGTTTTACATCTTTCTTTAATAATAAAGTCTACATGGGGTCTACATGGGATTGAATTGTGGCTAAAGAAAGGGAAAATCTAACATCCGGATTGATTGGTAAGGCTGACTCAGAAGGCAAGCAGCAGCGCTTCATTCGTGATGCCAAACAGCCTGGCCTCGCACTTCGGGTTACCTTGTCTGGTCACAAGGCATTCATCTATGAGGATAAGCTTGCCGGCAAGGCCATTCGTATAACCATTGGTGATGTTCAGTCTCTTGGTATTGGTGAGGCACGGGATAAGGCGGCAGAGCTTAGGGCCATAGTCAAGTCAGGCAGAGATCCAAGGGTGGTGAAGCAGGAAAGAACTGAGGCTGATATTGCCAAACGGGAACAAGAAAGAAGGCAGGTTGCTACCTTTGGTGATGCATGGAAAGCCTATTTGGAAGAACGTAAGCCACATTGGGGTGAATTGCATTACAGGGACCATGTAGCCCTTGCTCAAGTAGGCGGGCAGGTACGCAGGCGCAATAGAGACGTTAAAACCATTGATGGGCCATTAGCCGTCTTTATGCCAATGCGCTTGAGTGACATTACTCCTGAATTGATACTGGAATGGACCAAGAAGGAAACCGTTATTCGTCCTACCCGGGCCAGATTGGCGTTAAGGTTATTGAATGCATTCTTGAATTGGTGCTCTCATGAAAAAGAGTACCAGGACATAACCAATACTGAAGCCGCCAGAAATAAGAAAATACGTGATGCAGCGGGAAGCCCAGGGGTTAAGAATGATTACCTGCAACGGGAACAACTGGCCACATGGTTTAATCATGTCCAGAAAATACAGAACCCCATCATAAGTACATTTCTTCAGTGCCTCTTGCTGACTGGCGCCAGACGTGAAGAATTGGCTACCCTAAAATGGTCTGATATTAATTTCAAATGGCGTGGAATGACACTTAAAGACAAAGTGGAAGGGGAAAGGCAGATCCCATTAACGCCATACGTCATGCATCTGATTGATAGCCTGCCAAGACGTAATGAATGGGTGTTCAGTAGCACTACAAGCCAGTCAGGGCGCTTGATAGAGCCATCCATACAACATAGGCGGGCATGTGATGCAGCAGGGCTACATGGCCTCACATTGCATGGCGTAAGGCGTTCATTTGCTAGTTTGTGTGAGTGGTTAGAGATACCCGGTGGCGTATCAGCACAAATTCAAGGCCACAAGCCCCAAGGCGTACGGGAATTAAACTACATAAGGCGGCCACTGGACCTATTGCGGGTACACCATGACACGATTGAAGCATGGATGCTCGAACAGGCCGGTATCAAGTTTGATGCAAAGTCCATACCCGCCAAAATAAGAGTAGTGGCGTAAGGCAGTGTTTTTTTGGTTTTTGGTAAGTTGCTACTGCTAAAGTTGCTAATCTTGCTAAAGTTTGGTTGTCTCAGTTTTTAACTTTTCAGCACTTGCTAATGCTAATGTTGCTAAAGTTGCTAATGTTAAAGTCAGTGCCTACCCCGACGGGGGGAACACCGCAACGCCAGCGGCCCGGCACTGACCCCTTTGTTTTTTGGCGTGTAACTTTGGCGAGTTTGTGCATATGGATTTTTTCCAACAACAATTAAACAAGAATCGGGAAGCATTTATTTCAATCAGGGAGGTCATTACCGGGCTACAGGAAAGTAGCCCTAAGTCCAGTGTTGCCAATATTGCACAGGCTTTGCTTCAGATTGAAGATTTGAATCATTTTCAATTAACGGCTCGGCTAAGCAAGGATATGAGCAATGAAATACATGATTTTGCTCCATGCGATAAGTTATTAAGTGAAATTGCTTATTTTGGTGATATTCGAGAGATAGACTTTGGTTCTCCGGATCAGTGGGATTATGAAGCTTTTCCAGATGGAAAATTGGACCCTGATTACATTGGCTGGCACAGGAGAGGCTTCATAGATCTGTTATTAGTAAATGGCTGGCCTGTCCCTGACAGTATGTACAGATTTAACGGGACGCAAAAAAAAATTATTCCTGACTGGTACAAGTTATACCTATCAAGATCATATTTAACCCTTGATGAGGCAAGCTTTATTATTGCAAAAAGCAATTTTCAGGCTGGTTCTGATGAAGAATTTAATGATGCCCAGCTTGATTACAAAACTATGCTTCAAGCATCAGTAACCGAAGAGGTGATAGCCTTATCTCCTAATTGCTCGTCACTTCTTCTTAGTGAAGAATACTGGCAGCTTAATATCCGAGATATTAGGCGGATATGCCATATAAACGGATTGGAATGGCCAATCCCCTGGGATGAAGAGGAGGAGCCATTAAGCATTGAAGTAGTGGAACTACAGGAACGGGTTAAACAACTCACAAAACAAATTAGCCAATATGAAACCCAGGCCAAAGAACTGGCAAACCTGAAGCAGGAAAATGCCATTCTGCAAGAAAAGCTGATTAATGGCGCCAAACCTACCCAGGGGACAGAAAAACCACTCACCACTCGCGAGCGCAATACCCTGTTAGTTATCATTGCTGGACTATGTGATTATTCTGATATTGACCACAAAGGACGTGAAGCGGCTGGACAAATATCAAGAATGACCGATGAAATTAAAGCGTCCATTACCGCTGAAACGATCAGGGGGCATTTAAACAACATTCCTGATGCACTTGTAACCCGCATAAAATAACGATTGAAACTCGAATTCGATTTTCTCATAATCGAATTCGAGCATGCAGTACCAAGTAAAAAGCAACATAGCACCATGTTCAATAAACCCCAGAAAGGTTAAGCATGGCGCACGAAAGCACCCAAACATATCCAGAATTAAATCACATCACCGCCCCAACGATTAAAACCGAGCAGGCGGCCTTCTACCTAAATCGCAGTCGGCAAACCCTATACATGTGGTCGTCACAAGAGAACGGCCCCATTCGTCCAGTGCGCATTAATGGCCGCCTATCCTGGCGCGTCTCTGATATTAAGTCTTTGATGGGGGCGTAATTATGGAAATACGCGAAGCTCACCTCCTGTACCGTCACCCTGATGCCGAGGGTATTGTTATTTATGAACCCGAAAGCCGTACTCTAAAAACCGTTGATGAAGATAGTGGTATCGAGGTTTACATAGAGGTTGACCCCGCTGGCCTGCTGAAAATTGCCGAAGCCATGACACGCATTGCCCGCGAAATGCTTTATGGGAGTGATAAAAAATGAAAAACGCCCCCACAACAAAAAGCCATGAGAGCGCGAAAGAGCAAGCCAATTATAACATTGTGGTTGCCGGCACAGATATGCCACGAGTTGATAGCCGCCTGATTGCTGGTCAATTGGGTATTCGGCATAAAAACGTTATTTCAAATATAGAAAAGTACAAACAGCACTTCATTGTATTTGGAATTGTTCCGTTTAAAACGGAGAAATTAACTTTGGGTAGGGGGCGTTCTGATAGGTACGCTTTACTCAATGAAGATCAGGCATATTTTCTGCTTTCACTTTCCCGCAATACTGACAGAGTGGTGGATTTGAAAGTCCGTCTGGTGCAGGCATTCCGCGATGCCAGGCAGGCGGTGGATTTAAACAAGACCGAGTATCTGCCGTCATATCGCGCTTTGCATGACCGGATTCAAACCCTTGCTGGCCAGACAGCTAAATCAAAATACGTGCACATCAATATAAACAAATTGGTAAACAAGGTAGCTGGGGTCTCCCCTGGGGAGCGATCAAAGCTACCCGTGCCGAGGAAGGCACTGGTGATCATGGCTCAGCATTTAGCTACACAAGCCATGGCCCAGGCTAAAAATCACAATGAAGGCTACCAAAAGGCAAAAGCGGTTTTGAATGGTTTTGCTGACTTTTCTTGGCTTGAGGGGTGAGTAATGCTTGCAAATCATTTTCCCCTAGTGCATAATTATTCCGTTCCTGAAACAAAAGGAAACGGGTTTGGAAGCCCGAACAACACAAGCGGACGAACCGCTACCATAGCGGATTTTTTTCGTCCATATGCTATTGCATGCCTCCTATGGGCAGGCGATAGTGGGGAGGCTTCGGCCTGCCGAGTCTTGTGTCTCGGTCTTCCAACCCTGCTATTTGCCTGCTCACCCCATTTGGAAGTGGGGCGCGGGTTTAACAAACCCACACAAGGAGGCTCCCATGCCTAATATCGCCCTTGCTCGTCCTGAGCAATCTCAATTTCCCCTTACTCGACAAGAAGCTGAACATGCGGCTCGTCTTTGGTTCATTCCCAGCAATCAGGCAATGACACTGGCAGAATGGCGTGATCATTTGCTTGAACGGCACCTGGCCGGCATCGAATGCAATGACTGGCAAGAGCGCCAGAGCCGAACCACCGCCTGGAACGATGCCTTCAACACTGGCGTTGCCAAGATGATTGCTGGAGGTGTTCGTCATGGATAAAAGCTTGAAAGATTGCATCCCGATCCTTAGGGATGATGTGCTACGCGCCGCCAGTCATGGGCGTATGAATGCCCTTCCATTCGCTAAGTTTACCAACCAGGCAGGCACCATCTTCAATGGCTTTGGTGTTCTGATTGAGTTGCTTCAAGTAGATCAACTAAAGAAAAGCAATGGTGCTGTTGACACGTTAACTGGGTATGAAACAGACGCGCTTTTGTCCATGATGCGTGAGACTTGCTGCATCATGTATGACAGCGCTGAAGAAGTCGCAGAGTGGGCTGAAAAGCGCTTGGCGGAGGTTGCCATCCATGAATAAGATCGCCAGCTCCAATATTCACCCAGAGCATGCCTCTGTTCCTAAAAAAGACCTTGATTTCATCACTGATGAATTTGATTCGGCCTTAATTTGCACCATTGAGACTTTGAGTGATATCGGTGATTTTTTGCAGGATATTGAGGACATTGCAAATCAAACTTCAGAAGGAATGCAAGGTGATGCAAAACTGGCTTTTATGAAGATCGCTCGGTTCGCCAAAATCTGCAAATGGCACTGCCATAGCACGTTCGATTACGCATCAAATATTTCCGAAACTTTCAAGAATGACCACGAGCCGGCAATTCTTGCGGCTATGAGGGATCAAGCATGAGTCGCCCAAATAGATCAAACGCAAAAAAAGAAGTGGGAAGCAGTGTACTTGATGGTTTTCACTATCGTGAACAAAAAAACATTGTCACATACGACAAGGAATTTTTTAGACTGAAAGTTATTAATGAATTCCGTGGACAAGAGGCTTATGCCTCAATAGGTCCGGTTGGATTGCTCAGAATCGCCAAAGAAATGATTCGTGTTGCCCACGAAATGATGCCTTGCCTGGAGAAAAAATAATGAACAACAAACAAATTTCATGCGATTTGCTGGATGAATTACAGCTTGCCATGTCACACGTAAATTCTCTCTGGGAAATCTTGGATGAGCATGAAAGCGGCATAAGGAAAGATGCTAGAACTCTTTTGCATTTCATCAGACAGCAAACCGACCTTATCAATACTGCGCTTGATGGCGCGAAACTTATCAAGCAATCAGTAGCGACAAAGAAGGAAGTGGCATGAACCCAATGAAAAAACATGAAAAATTCATCATGGATCTTGTGCTCCCCTGTGTTTTTGCTCATGCCCAAGAAGTGAAATGTGACCCTATAGAAGCAGCAATGGCGGTGTTTCTGTCCCTTGGAACGATCCTTCAGGAAGGAGGCTTTTCTGATGCGGATCTGTTTCATGCCATCAAAGCATCGGCCAAGGATAGTAAACCGGAGACCATGCAATGAACTTAAAGAATTTAACAAGTTTGGAAAAGGCCCTTGCTGAGGCTGGCTTGCAGGTGGACAGTGTAGAGTCTGGTCGTTTAATCCGCTGCAAAACAGTTGAGGATAAGGGCTTACAGAAATCTGGTTGGTATCGCTTGTTTTGTGACGACGATTTGATGACTTGCGTATATGGCGATTGGAGAACCGGCCTGCAAAGTACATGGATTGGAGGCAGTTATCCAAGCCCTAAACAGAGGTCGGATATAAAACGATTGATTGAGCAGGCGCAACAGGAACGTCAGCAGGAGCAGACCAGGCATTGGACCAAGAACCGTGTCAAGCTGATGGCCTTATGGAAAGAGGCTACCCCCCTTACCGAGAGCGACCCCGCAGGCCGATACTTAATTAATCGTGGGCTTATGGTGCCTGCTACTGGTGTTTTACGGTTTCATGCTGGCCTAGATTATTGGCATGACGGGGAATGTATGGGCCGGTTTCCTGCAATGTTGGCCGCAGTGACTTCCCCGACAGGAGAGTTAATCACCATACACCGTACTTTCTTAACTATCGAGGGGCAGAAGGCGCCAGTGCCGACAGTTAAAAAGCTGTGTTCACCTGCTGGCAGTATGAGTGGTGCAAGTATCAAGATTGGCAACGCTGTAACCCGTCCTGATGGCCGTTTGGGTGTCGGTGTTGCTGAAGGCATTGAAACCAGCCTTGCCGTTTCTATCCTATCTGGTGTTCCCTGCTGGCCATGCGTAAGTGCAAACGGTTTGGCAGGCTTTATGCCGCCCCCTGAAGTCCGGAATGTTTATGTTTTTGCCGATAATGACAAGAACGAAACTGGGCAGAAAGCAGCCGCACAACTGGCAGACCGCCTGACCAAACAGGGCGTTACTGTACGCATATACACCCCGCCCAACATTGGAGATGATTGGCTTGATGAGCTTATTTCAATGGGGGCGCCTGTATGAGTGCTGCAATTTTAAAACTTGATGATGTGCCTGCTACAGAATGGCCAGACCCCTTGCCGCTGGTTGGTAGTGTTTATGATCCTGAGCCTTACCCGCTGGATGCGTTGCCGCAGGGCATAAAGGCCGCAGTGCTGGACGTGCAGAAAGCCACACAGGCACCGCTTGCCATGATTGCCACAAGCGCCCTGACTGCATTAAGCCTAGCAGGGCAGGCACACATTAACGTGGCCAGAAATAAGCACCTGACAGGCCCTGTAAGCCTGTTTGGGCTTGTGCTAGCTGAGTCTGGCGAGCGTAAGAGTACGGTAGACTGGTTTTTTACCCGTCCCATTCGTGAATATGAGACCCAACAAGCTGAAAGCATGAAGGCTGATTTAGCTAATTACCATGCAGATCTACAGTCTTGGGAATCCAAAAAAGCAGGGTGTAAGGAAGCCATTAAACAGGCTGTCAAAAACGGTAAAACAACAGATGCGTTTGAGTCAAACTTGCGTGCACTTGAGCTGGACAAGCCTGAGCCACCCAAAGTGCCAAGGCTGATTTATGGAGACTTTACTCCGGAAGAGCTGACCTACTCATTGGCGACAAGGTGGCCAAGCGGTGGTGTTGTTTCTGATGAAGCTGGCAGTGTCTTTGGTTCACATGGTATGGGGGCGGATAGCGTTATGCGAAATCTAGCCGCAATGAATACTTTATGGGGTGGTGGCACCCATACGGTAAGCCGCAGGACTTCAGCAAGCTTCTCAACCCGCAATGCAAGGTTAGTGGTATCCCTGTTGGTGCAGTTGCCTGTCTTGGTCGATTACATGAGAAAGGCGGGGGAGCTGGCTAGAGGTTCAGGTTTTTTGGCAAGGTTCTTGGTGGCATGGCCTGAAAGCACCCAGGGCACCCGGCAATATCAAGAACCTAACGGCAACATGGCGGGGCTTACAGTCTTTACAGCCCGTTTAACGCAATTACTGAACATGCCTGTACAGTTTGACGAAACAGGTCATGGTCTGTCCTTCGTAACGCTTGAGCTTACACCCGAGGCCAAGAGCGTATGGGTTTCTGTTTATAACGCAATTGAAAGCGAGCTTGCTCCATTAAAAAGCCTTGCCGATGTAAAAGACGTCGCCAGTAAGACTGGTGATAATGCCGCCCGTATTGCCGCTTTATTTCACCTATTTGAGACAGGTACGATAGGTGATATAAGCAGGGAAAATATGAAGGCTGCTTGCGCTATTGCTATGTGGCACTTAAGCGAAAGTCGCAGATTGCTAACAGAGTTGCAACAGGCCCCTGAAATCAGTCTGGCTGCTAAGTTGGATGCGTGGTTGATTGAGCAATGCAATGAGCAGGGAACCAACTGCATAAGCACTGGCCATGTATTGCAACGGTTTCCATCTTCACGCTTGCGTAAGTTGACGCATTTATTGCCTGTATTGCAAGAGCTGATTGATGTGGATAGGGCAAGCCTGACAAGCGAAGGCCGTAAAAAGCTGATTGTCGTTAACCCGAAATTGCTTAAAGGGGGCTAATCATGGGCTTAATGGCATTGTTTGAAAATGCACTGAATGGGCAAGAAACAGCTAAAACTCTGGAGGACCACAATTTACTAAGGAATCATAAGGTCGAATTTACGGTAGGTTCGGTCGAAAAAGCCGGGATAAGGCGCCGGGAAAAACATGATGGCCGCATGCGTCAATTCCAGGAGAAAGGCCTTTCAAGTCGTGAGGCTAAGGTACTAGTGGATAGGTTGGCCAAGCGGGATGATGATTTTATAGATGACAGGATAAGCTGCGCTGAGTGCCGGCACTACTACGCAGGCAAGTGTGGTCTGAACGTTACCTTGATTGGTGAAACTACCATATTTTCATTGGTACGCTGCAACGGCTTTCAATTGGAATGGGGGCGTAATGATTGATGCATTGATAGCAGGCAAGGTGTATGGCGCCCCCAGGCAGGGCACAAGCAAGGTAGGGAGCACTTACACCACCGCCAAGCTGAAGATATCAGCAGGCAATGGCGAAATGCTTTTATGTGGCGTTATTGCCTTTGATCTTAAGGCTCAGGCCGCATTGCTGGCGCTGGCCGAGGGCGACAGCGTGGCATTGGCCGGTACATTAACCCCCAAGGTATACCAGGGTAAGGACGGGGTGCACAAACCTTCTTTGGATATGGTTGTACATGGCGTACTGACTGCCTACCATGTGAAACGCAAGCGGCAGGCAATCGAGGGGGCTACCTAAAAGCAGCATAGGGGGCAGGGGCCGCGCAAAAGAACATACCCTTGCCTTTCTAGATCAGCCCATTAATTCTTACCGTACGCATCACGCAGCGCTTTCACCCGCACTTTTGAAAAGGATAACAATTTAATATGACTAATAACATAAAACAGTATTTGCGAAAATGGTCAATGATGATCAATGGCGAGCCGTTTATTGATGCCCGGGACGGGCACCAGTTTCGGTGTGTGTTTGATATCCAGGTTAGGCCAGGTGGCAGCTCGATGATTGCCGAGTTTCATCTTTACAACCTATCCAAAAGCACCGTCATTAACCAGCGGTCTGACATTTCTTTCAGTGCGGGATACTCCGATAACTTCAGCGTGCTTTTTAATGGATCAATTGTAAACATTATGAGGGGGCGACGTGGACCTGATGTTATTACCAGTCTTTTTTGTCGCTCTAGCACGCACCTTACACGTGGGAGTATGTACGGCGCTTACGGCCAAGGAGCTCACGTCACTGATGTATTGAGAGATGTAGCAAGATCATGGCCTTTATATCTTGATATGGACCCATCCCAGTTTGATGAAAAAGATGTATTCCCCGCTGGATGGACCGCGAGCACAGACCCACAGGCCACACTGGAGAGCCTGAAAAAAATGTTTGGTTTCCATTGGACAGTGGAGAATGGTTCGCTCGTTATTACGCGAATTAACAAAGAGCGCAGCACGACGATGTTTGACATCAATCAATCTAATGGCATGGTTGGCATGCCTGAGTTAATCGGCATTGAAGATGGGATTGGGGTGGAGGTAACGACAAAGATAAATCCGCTTATCAGGGCATCAAGCCGAATTAATGTTAAATCCGAGTTCACAAGCTATCAAACCGGAAACCTTCACATTGCCGAAATGGATGGAGATGCATCTGCTAATGGTGAATATAACGTATTCAAAATGAGTTATTTTGGTGATTCGCATGGCAACGCATGGGATATGAGGATACTTGGCTTTAGGGCGGGATCGCAGGTGTTATTGCCTATAAACACGGGCGGCAGCCTGATATGGGGTAAGGTAGTTGAGCCTGAATTCCGCGCAAAAGTACGCGAGATAGCCCAAAGGCAGGGACTTGATCCGAATTGGTATATGGCGGTGATGGCATTTGAGACAGGGGGTTCATTTAGCCCATCAGTCCCAAACGCAAAGGGATCAGGCGCCACTGGACTGATTCAATTCATGCCTAATACCGCGAAAGGGCTAGGTACCAGTACGGCGGCACTGGCAAGTATGACGCGGCTACAGCAATTGGATTATGTTGAAAAATACTTTGATCAATACAAATCAAGAATCAAGAATCTTGGCGATATGTACATGGCTGTATTTATGCCGGCCAAGGGAATTGGAAAGCCTGATAGCACTGTGCTTATAGACAGGGATACATGGCCGACTGCGTACAATCAAAACAGCAGCTTGGATAAAAACGATGATGGCAAGATAACACGTGGCGAGGCGGTAGAGAGGGTTAATTTGAAGGCGAAAGAAGGCCAGGGACATATGGCTTAGCCGTTCTGCAATCTGATACTTTGCTCATATCTATTTTGAGTGTTTCGGGCTGGATTTTATTCAGCCCTATTTTTGCAATAACATTGCCGTTTTGGTCAATTTTCCATAACCCGTAAAAATCATTGCCATGCCCAGGTCTGTTATGGCTTGTTGATATGATCCGCCAGTCCTTGTTATTTGGTGATTTTACGTTTGTGAATATATAGGTAACTGAATTTCTGAATATGCAAAAGTCCTGCGGCTCATCGGTGAAATAGTAATTCCCAACTCTGGACATTTGAAAGAACTCGGAAAAGCTATCTGCGCTACTGTGTTCCTTAACGTATTTCATGGCCTTCATGAGATCACTTTTAATTTTTTCTTCTGTAATACCAAGACCTTTGCAAATATCATTAAGGCCTATTTGCTCATGGCCGGAACGAAATTGAGCGTGAGACGCCACGCATACAGATCCGTCATCAAACCGTTTGTATAGACGTTCGTAGCCATTAAAGAACGCCCTGTCTGGATGGTTTGTGACGTCAATACTTTGCGCAACGGCAATGGGGCATGAGGCCGTCAATACAGCGGCAAAAAGCAATTTAGTTTTCATTAGTCATTTCCTTGAATGGATGTAAGTTAACCAAGTGTGTAAAAAGCGGCTGCATATTGTTTAATTATTGCATAATGATACAAATTGGAATGTTAATTACAGTAGGAGGGGGCATGAGAATTAGAAAGTTATTGGCTTCAATATGTTTGGGGGCGTTTTGTGTCCCGGCTTTTGCTGAAATTGATATCGACATAACCAATCATCCAGATAAAGATTTTATTCTAGGGTATAAAAAATCATACCCCCATGATTGCGATGTGATGTGGTGGGCTTCTCGCTGGAATACTCTACATTTGCAAGGGCTTGGCGAATGTAAGGGGATTACCGAGAGCCAGGTAATGAGTGACCTACAAAAAGAGATGGCGAGAATCAAGTCAATTATGGATGTAGAAAACTTTTCTGATTATTATCTGATAGAGCAAGCGGGTGGGCCGGCCAATAGATTGCCTGAAAAATATTGGTCGTATATGGAAGGATATCTCTACAAGTACAGTAAAGACTGTACAGTTCGTTGGGCTAAGCGAGCTTCTGCTTTTATTACCTTTGGCGATTGTCAAAATATAGGCAATGAAAAGTTAAAAGCCGATGCCATTAAATCCATCGAATATGCACAAGCCCGAAGCAAAGCAAAAAATTTCGATGAGTATTATCGTGAAATTGAAAGCAAGCCAAAAACAATAAAGCATTACAGTCAAGAGCAAGCAAAGTCTGATGCAAAAGAACTTTGGCGCCGAACTTGTATTGATGCAAAATCATTAAGACCAACCCCCTTCAATGAAATGGCCGAACAATATCCAGGCATAGACCGCATGCATGCCGCAAGACTATTTAGCAATGCCAGAATGACCGTTCAAGGTCTTGGTGGTATGGTAAATTGCGCTGAGCAATCATATTACGTTGTTGAGATGTATGCCTCAGATATAGATATCAGGGCAAAATGATATTTATAGAAACCCGTGGAAAGCTGTGAGTTGGATTAAGAAACCAGACTGAGGACCTAAAATGAGTAGCCCTGAATTGAGCGAGCTGTATATAGCCCGCATTTTAGTAGCGCTGTATGAAAACTGGGCCAACCCGATTATTCTTCATGCGGCATCAATCACAGAAATTTCTTTTGATACTGATCTGATGTTTGATGGACTGTCAGCCCCGGGTGAATGGTCACTTTTCGAGAATACCGTACATTGGATGGCGGAAGAAGGGTTTATACGGACCAAAGGCATTGGGGCGCACGTCTATGAATTTCATGATGTGACATTGACCCTGAAAGCTATGGAAATCATGAAAAAAGTGCCCAATCCATTGTCGTCAAATAGCACCCTCCTTGATGGCCTCAAGCAGGCCATTGGAGAAGGCAAGAAAGCTGCCATTCAGTCGCTGGTCAGCACTTCTATGACTGCCTTATTTCAGGCAATTCGCAGCGCTGTCTGAGGAAGGAATAATAGTCTTGCACGGGATGCATCAACATATGATCCAACCAGCAGCCTGGCTCTATCAAATGTCCCAATTTTGGGGTGGTCGTCTGTCCCCGCCGTCCCCTGTAATTTTGTGGAGGCCATAGGTAACGAATGCCAAACGGGCAAACGTTAACACCCGCCTATTGCCTCATACACGCCCAGGACATCAAGATTACAACAAGATAAACAGCAAGGCGTGGAACAAGTACCGCCCTGTGGATAACTTTTTATATAACGCTAAATAATTATTGCTCAAAAAATAAGCAAAACGGGAAACCCCGTGGAACATGCATAAACCCTATGTTTCTCTTATTGCGTACAAAAGTTATCAACATGTACGCATTCGCATAACGGGCGTTATGTAAAGTTGCGTACAAAAATAAACAAAACGGTTGCAATTCGAGAATTAAATAATTATGATTAAAACCATTCTCACGCGCGCGCGAGATTCATTATTTACCAAAAGTGAGCTTCATGACACCTGAAGAATTTACAACCGCATTGCAATCACTTGGCTGGAGCCAAAACGACTTTTGCCGCATGGCTGGATTGAATAAATCCACTCCCAGCCGGTGGATGGGGGGCGATACTGCTATTCCTGCATGGGTGCCTAAGTTTCTTGGCATGACACTAGAGGTCAAGCGGTTGCATGATACTTATGTTGTGCCACCAAAGCCCGGCAAACATAATGGCGATTAACCGCCCGTAATCATGTGCAGGCCTGCAAGCCCGTCATACTGCCCTTGATATGTCGCCTCCATGGCCATAATGACATGGGCATGCAATTCCATTGGTCAGCGGACCCATGCAGTTTGGGTGGCTGCCCCTTTAGCCAGACCGGCACGCCACCACCAGGGCGATAAATTGGCCGGAAAACGTAAAGAAAGCTGGTCAAATCGTGGTAAAAACCCCAAATACTGAAAAGGCAAAGAAGAAATTACAGGCTTGTCATAATTCTTGAAACCCGCATGAACAGGGGTTTTCTTTACTTCAAGAGCATTGTTGGCGAAAAACAGCACCCAAAAAAGGCAAAATCCCATGCTAATGATTTTTTTATTTAGTGTAGAATCGCGCGGAACAATTACAGCCAACAGCCAAAACGCCCCTATAAATAACTATTATTATTATGTGTGGCGTTTTGGATTTTATGGCATTTCTGTTTTTTGAAGGGGACTGAACAGGCCTATTTCCTATTTAAGCATTTGATTTTTAATGTAAACAGGGTGGGCGAATGACTGCTACTTTGAATATTTCTGAAGTAAGAATTGACGGCAAAACACAGTCTCGCGTTGAGATGAATAACGAAGTCATCACTGAATACGCAAATGCTGTCCAGGAAGGCGCTGAATTTCCGCCTATTCATGTTTTCTTTGATGGCGCAGTGTGGTGGCTGGCGGATGGATTTCATCGCTTTCATGCGCACAAACAGGCAGGCAAAGACATTATTAAGGCAATCGTTACCCAAGGCACGCAGCGGGATGCGGTTTTGTATTCGGTTGGGGCTAATGCTTCCCATGGCCTGCGTCGCACCAACGCGGATAAGCGCAAAGCTGTAATGACGTTGCTGGAAGATAGCGAATGGGCGGGTTGGAGCAATCGAGAAATTGCAAGGCAATGCGGGGTGTCTGATAAGTTTGTTGCGGCCGTGCGCGACCCGATCACAGCAAAAAAACAACAAAAGAACAGAAGTGATTCTGCACTAAAAGGCATTGAAGTGCGATCGGATCGCATTCAAGAAGACGAAAAAGTGCAGTCCGCCTGCGCCAAGACAGAAAATTTACCAGCAAAAGAAACCGCTCCGGTGGTTGATGAAGAAAAGGAAAAACTGAAAGAGCTGCTTGCTCAAGCACAAGAACTCAATTCAGAACTGGCGAGCAAAGGGCACACCCCCATTTTGGGGGTCTGCTTCCATAGTTTTATGGGGGCGGTAGATAACGGCCCCAACCACCTGAAAACTCTGTTCGTTGGCAAAGCGAGATTTTCCCGATTTGGTTTGCTGTGGGATTTTCCCGTAGCTACCAGTCAGCGCAAAATTGCGCATACCCCACTGCCGTGATTTCAAATCGCACCAGTCAGACTTCCGCACTCCAAATGCCAAAGTGAGCCAGGATCACTTTGAAAAGGGTTTCCGCCCCGAATTAAGCGAGTATTTAATTACCACTGAAAGGTGGGATTTGAAATCACTGTAAATACGGTTATTTGGTTTTGGCAACCCATCCGCGTTTCAAACGCCAAAGGGGGGAGCGTTTCACGACCCCGTTTCACTCCCACCGCTGGTGGACGTCAATTCCCTCAATTTGAGGAGTTTATATAATCTATTGATTTAATTGATGACGCAATTCTGCGCCATCTTTCACTAAGCAATCGCGCACGTGATAAGGGGCCACTGGCATTTGAAATGCGGGTGGGGGCTAAGTGATTGATTATTCTTAACTTCCACCATTGGTGGCAATTCAATAACCCCTTGATTTATTTCATGATCCAATTTTGGATCATCTTTTGCTGGAATGCCGTAAAAGGGGCAGGTTTAAAATCGCACCCTGGACACCCAAAGCGGGTGTCCGGATAGATGTTTTACTTGGTTTTCGGTAAAAGTATTCGCTCCCCAGTTTTGGGGATCGATCACTTACCCCGGTAAATTTTTACCGACCGTTATTTTTCGCCGAAATTGGCGTAAACCTCGAGAGCCCCGGGAACCCCAAAACGGGGGGGCTTCACAATTTGTGGGGATGGATGATAAAACTATCATCCGTTAAAATAATCCGGCCTTTTACTGCGTTGCAGGTAAAGGGTGTGATTTCAAATCGTACCCTTTCGCGCTTGAAACGTGAAAGCCGTGAGTAGTCGCACGAGTGGCTTAGATCGACTCTAACCTTAAGTTAGGCTCAAGCCACCGGTGAACAGGCGCGCGCGTGGCTTAGCGCTTGGAAGGGTTGCGTTTGAAACGCGATCCTTTGATAAACAGTCGCATGCGTGGCTTAGAGCATTTAATCTTGGTCAGATTTCAAATCCGACTTCGCGATTTCAAATCGAGAACGCCGAATCGGTGGTCTGGGCTTGGTGGGATTTTAAATCAGGGCAAGATACCGTATCCCTACTTTTCGGGAGACGCCCCCAAAATTGGAGCGGTTGCCCGAGACCCCCGAATCGGTGTTCTCGACCGTCTCCGCAATATATCCGAGACGGTAGGCAACGGTTAATAAAACCATTATCGGTTAAAGTCACATTTCAAATGCGGTTTGCATCTCCAACCTCAATTTGAGGGCTGGGCCCACGGTTCATAAGATTATGAATGACCGGCACCATCCCCTGGTAGGGTAAGGAGCCATCGGCATTTGAAATAGGGGGGGCTAAAAAATAAAAAAACACTCAAAGTTTTTTTAGAAAAAAATCATCGTGATTTCCAGATACTTATCTATCTGGAAACTTTGGCGAACTTTCCAGAAGTGACAGATCGCTGATTTTTGGGAGCGAGATAACGCTCAAATATGAGCGAAAGTATTCTTCGGTATTTACCGAATAACCAAAAAAACCGCATCCAACTTTAGCAATAATAGCAACTTTAGCATTAGCAACTACTCAAAAACCAAGAATTGTTTAAGCCAACATGTTGTTAAATGTTGTGGTTCGGAATGGTGTTTTGATGGGTAAAGAACCTAACAAAACCTAACATTGAAAACCTCAGATCGCGTAAAACATTTCAGGGCATTTGCCCGTTAGTAAATGTTAGTACCCAGATCGACCATTCATAGGTTTATGAACCGTTAAAAAGCAATGCCAGGGCATATTTACTTGTTAAGGTTTGTTAAGGTCAGAAATGGCATTTATCGGGTGAACGCCCCCCGAAACTGGCGAGCAAACTACTTGAAAAAACTTGAAATGACAAAGCGGCGGAACGGGCAAGGGGGGGGGCGTTTAGAGCATTAATATTGCACAAAGGGAAAGCGAGAGATTGGGATAGGATGGACGGGGCGATCACGGGGAGGGAAGCGGTAAGGTTACGGTAAGGCGTTATTCCCCAAAACCTGAGAAAACCTGAGATCTCAAAAGCCATGCCAAGGCAGCCGCCTGTTATTAAATGTTATGGTTTAAAGCGGCATTTTGACTACTAAGAAATGCTAAGGTTCAAGATAGCATTCTGGCGATAACTACTACGGAAAACTACGGTTATCAAACAAGACTTTTACTGGATTTTTAGTAAAAGGTTTGTGCTTGTTTCCGGTTCTGGAAATAACTCATTGATTCCAGGGCGTCATTTTTTTGTGTATTTGCCAAATAACCCAGTAGCATCTCTAACTTTAGCAACCTTAGCAAGATTAGCATTAGCACTTCCACCATAATCAATAAATGCTATTCCTATGTGTAGCAACTTTAGCAACATTAGCAGTAGCAAGCGTAGGAAAATCAAAAACTGAATCACTCAGGATAAAACTCTCTCTGAGATTTTCGGAGACCGTAAAAAGAGGGGTTATTGAGTTTTTGAGCATCTTTACGCGCGAGGGACTGACTGAGGCTTAAGGTGCCCACCATATGCGAGATGGTGGATAGTTTCTTGAGTCCACCTGCCGCCATAAAAGCAACAGCCAGAACCGGCAGCAGTAGCCCATAAAGTAGGCACATTGAAAATAAAAGTCTACATAGGGTCTACATGGAAACAGAAAAACAAAAAGCCCATTCTGAAGAATAGGCTAAGTGTTTGAATCTTATGGTGGCCTGGGGCAGAATCGAACTGCCGACACAAGGATTTTCAATCCTCTGCTCTACCGACTGAGCTACCTGGCCGTGAAAGATTTAAATATTACACCATCTTTTTGATTCTTGTAAAGCCACATGATAAAAAAACAACTAAAAAATGAAATTCAAAGCGATTTTGTTGTGGAAGTGCCTCATTTTGGTTTTTTTAGCATGTTGTATGGTCGGTTTGTGAAATTTGACCTTAATTATGCTCGAATCATACAAAAGGGTGTTTCCATAATGATTTTTATCAAGGACTCGTGCGATAGTGCTTAAAAAGTTGTCAAAAATCATGCGGGTATAACAAAATACCTGGCTCGGCATTATAATAGACATAATTCTTTCTTAATTGACTTATATACATATGTCACTTGATGTCCTTACATTTGGCCTGAATCATCATTCCGCACCGGTATCGGTGCGTGAACGCGTGTCTATGTCTGGTGAGCTTATTCGCCCGGCACTTGACGGCCTGCGTTCGGCTTTTGGTGGTTCATTGAAAGAAGCCACTATACTTTCTACCTGTAATCGCACGGAAATCTATTGTGCTGCCTCGCCTGAAATTGCCGAGCATGTGCCTCGTTGGCTGGCAGATTTTAATACCCTTGAAGCGGGTATCCTGAAACCGCACTTGTATCAATACAATAAAGATCAGGCAGTTCGTCATGCGTTCCGTGTGGCCAGCGGGCTAGATTCCATGGTATTGGGTGAAACCCAAATCCTGGGGCAAATGAAAACCGCTGTGCGTGCCGCCAGCGATGCGGGTGCAATGGGTACCTTGCTTAACCAATTGTTCCAGAAAACTTTTTCGGTAGCCAAAGAAGTACGTACCCAAACCGCAATTGGTGCTGAGTCCGTTTCTATGGCGGCTGCGGCAGTCCGTCTTGCACAGCGGGTCTTTGGCAATATTTCCAATACCAAGGTCTTGTTTATTGGTGCTGGTGAGATGATAGAGCTTTGCTCTGCCCACTTCGCGGCACAAAACCCAAAATCAATGGTGGTGGCCAACCGTACTCTGGAACGGGCAGAAAGCCTGGCCTGTAAGTTCGATGGCAGCACCATGAAGCTGTCTGATTTGCCTAATCGCCTCGCTGAATTTGATATCGTGGTTTCCTGTACGGCCAGTTCCCTGCCCATATTGGGTCTTGGTATGGTGCAAAAAGCATCAAAAGCCCGCCGTCATCAGCCTATGGTCATGGTAGATCTTGCCGTTCCCCGGGATATCGAATCCGAAGTGGGGCAACTTAATGATATCTATCTCTATACCGTAGACGATCTTGGCCGTTATGTGCAGCAAGGCAATGACTCCCGCCAGGCCGCAGTGGTACAGGCAGAAGCCATTATTGAAGGTCGTGTGCAAAACTTCATGCACTGGATGCAATCCCGTGCCGTTGTGCCGGTTATTCGTGACCTTAACGAAGGGGCTAATCAAATTAGTGCTTCAGAGCTTGAGCGTGCCCGTAAAATGCTGGCTAAAGGTGATGACCCAGAAGTTGTCCTGGAGCAGTTTGCTCGCAGTCTTACACAAAAATTTCTTCATGCACCTATGGTGGCCCTGAATCGTTCACAGGGTGCCGAGCGTGAACAGCTGATCGGCTGTTTGCCCAAATTATTTCCCTATCAGAAAAACGAACATTAGCGCTGTGGCATTCATTGCTATTGCGCTAATGTTCCGTCCATTTTTCTTTTCTTTCCCATTTCGAGTTATTTATGAAACAGTCCATGCGTTCCCGTCTGGAACAGCTATCCCAACGTTTAATAGAAGTAGATGCCTTGTTGGCTGAGCCGGAAATCGCTAGTGATATGGACCGGTTCCGTAAGCTGTCCCGTGAGCGTGCCGAGATTGATCCGGTTGTCGAGTTGTTTAAAAGTTATGAGTCTACCGAGGCTGATCTGGCAACCGCCATGGAAATGATGTCCGACCCGGAATTGAAAGAGATGGGCGAAGAGGAAATGAAGGCGGCAAAAGACAGGATAGCAGAGCTTGAGGATGCGCTGCAGCTGGAGCTCTTGCCCAAAGATCCGGATGATGGCCGAGGTGTATTTCTTGAAATTAGGGCAGGTACCGGTGGTGATGAAAGCGCTATTTTTACTGGGGACTTGTTCCGGATGTACAGTCGTTATGCCGAGGAACAGGGCTGGAAAGTAGAAGTTATGTCCGAGAACCCCTCAGAGATGGGCGGTTATCGAGAGATTATTGCCCGCATCGATGGAGATGGGGTTTACGGGCGTCTGAAATATGAGTCGGGTGCGCATCGTGTGCAGCGTGTTCCTGAAACCGAGTCTCAGGGTAGGGTGCATACCTCTGCTTGTACGGTGGCCATTCTTCCCGAGGCGGATGAGTTGGCCGAAGTGGCATTGAATCCGGCTGATTTGCGTATTGATACTTTTCGGGCCAGTGGTGCTGGTGGTCAGCATATTAACAAGACCGACTCTGCAGTGCGGGTCACTCATATTCCAACCGGTATTGTGGCCGAGTGCCAGGATGACCGTTCACAACACAAGAACAAGGCTCGGGCGCTAAGTGTGTTGGCGGCCAGGATTAATGACATCCAGCGTCAGGAGCAGCAGGCCAAGGAAGCGGCCGAGCGCAAGAGTCTGGTCGGCACCGGAGATCGTTCGGAGCGCATCCGTACCTATAATTATCCTCAGGGTCGGGTAACCGATCACCGTATTAATTTAACTTTGTATAAATTGCAGCAGATCATGGATGGGTCTCTGGATGAGCTTACCGGAGCCCTGATTGCCGAGCGCCAGGCCGAATTGCTGGCTCAATTGGGTGATCAATGATGGCGTGCGGGTATTAATGGATACGGTTCGTTCGGTAATCGCTCATTCGGGCCTGCCATTGCTTGAGGCAAGAATGATTGTGGGGCATGTGTTGGAGGTGTCACGTGCCTGGATGATTGCGCATGATTCCGATGCTATTCCGGCAGATGGTCTGCTGAAAATTCAGGCCATGTTCAAGCGCCGGCTTGCCGGCGAGCCGATGGCATATATTCTAGGTCAGCGTGAGTTTATGGGGCTGGTGTTCAAGACGACCCCTTCAGTGCTGATACCGCGTCCTGATACCGAGTTGCTGGTGGAAACGGCCATTGATCTGGTGCAAAACCGCGCTGTTGCAACGGTACTTGATATGGGAACCGGGAGTGGGGCCATTGCGGTTGCGATTGCCCATTATTGTCCACAGGCAAAGGTCATGGCTTCAGATAAGAGTGCCGAAGCCCTGGCTGTAGCCCGGGAAAATGCCCGTGATCTTGGGGTGCAGGTTGATTTTGTGGAAAGTGATTGGTATGAGCAAATACCATCCTGCAAGTTTTATCTTATTGTCTCCAATCCCCCTTATATCCATCATGCTGACGCTCATTTGGCGCAGGGTGATTTGCGTTTTGAGCCGCCTCAAGCTCTGACTGATTTTAGTGATGGCCTGGCTGCTCTTAGGGTAATTATTGCCGGTGCAGGAGGTTTTTTGCTTGATGGTGGCTGGCTCTGGCTTGAGCATGGCTGGGATCAGGCGGAAAGTGTCAGGGAACTGCTAATGAAATCGGGTTTTGTCAAAGTTGAAAGCCGCAAAGACTTATCGGGCATAGAGCGGATTTCTGGTGGTCAATGGCTGATTTCAGAGTAAAATACTCAGGTATTATTCTGTTCTGGTGGAACAGTTGTTTAAACGTTGATTAGGTGAAAATATAATGAGTGATGTACAGGATTTTATTCGCGAAACCGTAACCGAACACCCTGTGGTTCTTTTCATGAAAGGAACTGCCCAGTTTCCACAATGTGGCTTCTCTGGTAAAGCTATTCAGGTTTTGCGTGAACTGGGTGTAAAAAAACTGGTAACCGTTAACGTGCTGGAAGATGCCGAAGTCCGTAATGGTATTAAAGAGTACTCTAATTGGCCTACCATTCCACAACTGTATGTTAAGGGTGAGTTCATTGGTGGCTCGGACATTATGTCTGAAATGCATGAAAGTGGTGAGCTAAAGACAGTCTTGCAAGAAGCGGGCGCCCTGGATGACTAAACGTCGACTGGTGGTTGGTATATCGGGGGCAACAGGTTCTATTTACGCGACTCGACTTCTTGAGCGTGTCCGTGAAGTCCCTGATGTTGAAACGCATCTGGTTATATCCCCGCCTGGGGTGCTTAATATCAAATATGAGCTGCAGTTGGACCGACAAAATGTATTCGATCTGGCAGATCATGTCTATAACTTCAGGGATGTCGGGTCGGTACTGGCTAGCGGTGCTTTTCCTACTGCGGGTATGTTGATTTTGCCCTGTTCGATGCGAACGCTGGCAGCGGTTGCGCACGGTTTGTCAGATAACCTGATTACCCGTGCTGCAGATGTCCATCTGAAAGAAAGAAGGCGTCTGGTGCTGGCAGTTCGCGAAACGCCATTTAATCTTGCGCATTTGCGCAATATGACGCAGATAACGGAGATGGGGGGGATTATTTTCCCGCCGTTGCCTGCGTTTTATCATCACCCCAAAACGATTGAAGAAATGGTTGATCATACTGTTGCGCGTTTATTGGCACTGTTTGATATTGATGTGGGTGGCCCGGAATGGGAAGGTACCTGATCGGCAGTTAGGTGGGTTTGCCAGCAATCCCTACATAAATATAAACAGCCCATAAAACTGAATACCAGGTTCAGTTTTATGGGCTGTTTTTTTTGGCTTGATTTTTGCTGCGTGTCTGTTAGGCTGTTGCTGAGAATAGACTGATTGAGTGGGCCGGTATCCCAAAAGACTTGATGAAAAATATAATCAGGCTTTGCGGGTGACGACCTATGCCGTTTCTATTAACTGCTGCCTGCGTGTTTCCTGCAGGGCATTGAGCCCATAATGCGTACAAACTAGAATGGAATAAACCGGCATTATCAGGGAAAACGGGGGAACAAGGGCAATGGCAGCGCAAATAAGGCCAATCAGCCAGAAGCCTTTGTTGTGTTTTTTCAGGATGAGGTTGCGTTCTTGCGGGGTTGCGTGTTCCACAATGGCGTCCAGGCGGCTCATGTGTGAAAAGGCGTAAGCTCCCCAGAATAATGACAGCACGACCGGCATGAAAGGTATAAACCATAAAGGCAGGGTAAGCAGCCAGCCAATAATAAAGACGGACGATACTTTAATGGCGTTGGTAATACTGGTGGTGGTTGCGTTTACGCCCTTGCGTTCCAAGTCTGGGTAGTTAAACTGGCAAAGTTGTTTAAGTACCATGGGCATAATCACAACAGAGGCAAAGGCAAGGCCGATAATGCCACTGATGGCGCATAAGGCAATAAAAGAGAACAGGCCAGCAAGCCAGTCACTCATGGTGTGAAAGCCCCAGCCTGATAATTGGCTGGATGCTGTCTGAAACCAGCTCAAGGAGGTGGCGCTTTCAAAAAACCAGTTGTCTAGCGGAGTCCATGCGACCGATAACAAAATAATTGCTGCGATAAGTGCGACAAAAAAAGGCAGGATAATGGCAAACAGCATTTTAGGGCGTAACTGTGAAACAAAGCCCTTGCGGAATGCCTGGCTCAAGCCGGAATAAGAAGTTGCTGGCATATATATAGTAACTGTGAAAAATAATAGACTGCACACTATATGCAGTCCATAGGCGGTTAATCAAGCAATAAACGCCATAATAAGGGAAAAATCATTTCAGAATAATTCCTGGAGCAGGCCAAGCCAAGGGCAAGAATAATCAAGTAATGGTTGGGGACTTGAGTCAAACAGGGGTTATGGTGGTCATGTTGTAAAAAAAGAACGGGAGACGAATCTTATAAGAGAGGGGTAAGCAAAGGTCAATATGGGTTGTTTGGTGGTTTTTTGCTTGGGATTGGTTTCAATGATGGGCTTGGGCCTGGCGCTGTTAAAGCGCATAAAAATAGCTGACTGCTGCGTTGTTGCGATAAAAACACAAATTCTGATAAACGGCAATTACCAATTAAAACAATGGCTTGCGATATTTAGTGTAAAATACCTGGAAATATTTCAAGAAAAAGCTTGCCAAGGTGCGGGCTAGTTCGCTATAGTTACATTCTTTCGCAGCAACAGCACTAGGGTTTACCCTTAAATGCCAAGCAGCGAAAAGCGAAACGAAGTCAGTGTGTTAATCTGAGTTTTGATTAGGCAGTGGTAACGTGGGGCAGGTAAGTCTGGTGTGGTTAGCCAGATAGTTTAAAAAGAACGGTTTTAAAAATACTTTAAAATAGTTGTTGACAAACAAAACTCCATGCTTCATAATT